>JANOGQ010000499.1:0-1664 GCA_031406105.1 Lysobacterales bacterium
GTGAACTGCGTGACTTCCATGCCGTCCAGCCACACCTCCCACCCCAGGCCCCAGGCGCCCAAAGTCGGTGATTCCCAGTTATCTTCAACAAAACGGATGTCGTGAATTTTCGGATCAACACCGATGGCATCCAGCGAGCCCAGATACAGCTCCTGGATGTTATCCGGCGCGGGCTTCATCACCACCTGGTATTGGTAGTAGTGCTGCAGCCGGTTGGGATTCTCTCCATAGCGGCCATCAGTCGGGCGGCGGCAGGGCTGCACATAGGCTGCATTCCAGGGTTCAGGGCCGATGGAGCGTAAAAAAGTGGCGGGATGAAAGGTTCCAGCGCCGACCTCAAGGTCGAGTGCTTGTAGCAAAACACAACCCTGTCCGGACCAGTAGCTATCGAGCTGTTTGATGAATTGCTGAAATGTCATGAAGGTCCGCCGCTGGCCCATGTGTTGTCTGGGCGGACTAGTATAGTCAATGACCCAGTCCGCCTAAAGCAGTGCGAATTCAGACCGAGCAGAAATCAAGCGCGCAAGGCATTCAGAGCACAGCCGCCGGTGCCCAAACCGGTGCCAATCACCCGACTGATGGCCGAAGTCGACTTCGACGGGTGCAGTGATCGGGCTAGGCCAAAGGCTCCACGATAAAAACCGTACCATCCACACCAATCACCCGAACGCGGGTGCCGGCGGGCAGATCCGGGCCCTTCACTTTCCAGGTGGAATCATCCACCACTACCTTGCCTGTGCCGTTGCTGATGGCGTGATCCAGCGTGAAAATGCGGTCCTGATACTGCAAGCCCCGCTGATTCAGCAAGGGTTGCTGGGATTCCGGCGGATGCGTTTCGCGATACTTGCGCCAGAGAAGGACCGCCATCACAGCCAGGATACCGAAACAGACCAACTGAATCTGCAGCGACATGCCGGGAATCAGCAGCACCAGAAAACCGACAGCGGCTGCAGCGATACCCACCCAGAGGAAGAAGAAAATCGGGCTGTTGAGTTCAAGAATGAGCAGCAGGCCGGATAATATCCACCAGTGCCAGAAAACAATCGGCCCCCAATCGCTCACTTCTGGCCCCCAGGCTGTGGAATGCCGGCCTGGTTCCAGGCCTCCTTGCCCACCTCGGCAATGCCTGCCAGGCTGGACAATATGCCTGTCGCTTCCATGGGCAGCAGCAGGGTTTTGACATTCGGGCCGTTGGCAAAGGCCGTCAGCGATTCAACGTACTTGAGAGCTACGAAATAATTGATGGCCTGAATATCACCGGCAGCAATCGCAGTGGAGACCATGGTCGTGGCTTTGGCCTCGGCTTCGGCTGAACGTTCGCGGGCTTCGGCATCGCGGAATGCCGCTTCTTTGCGGCCTTCTGCATCCAGCACGGCCGCCTGTTTGTCACCTTCAGCGCGCAGGATTTGGGACTGCCGGTGACCCTCGGCTTCCAGAATCGTGGCGCGCTTTTCGCGCTCAGCTTTCATTTGCCGCGCCATGGCATCGACCAGATCCATGGGCGGGCTGATGTCTTTGATTTCGATACGGGTGACTTTCACACCCCAGGGGGTGGTGGCTTCATCAACGACCGACAACAGGCGTGCATTGATGACATCCCGATTGGACAGCGCATCGTCCAGATCCAGCGAACCCAGTACCGTACGGATATTGGTCATGGTCAG
>JANOGQ010000401.1:0-2590 GCA_031406105.1 Lysobacterales bacterium
ACCACATCGGGGGCCGAATCGGCCCAGTCGTGGGTGTGATAGTGCGTCAGTGTCATGTAACGCGCCCCCAGTTCGTAATAGGCGCGCAATACACCCAGCGAATTGACAATGGTATGGCCTCCCTCCATACCAATGAGCGAGGCGATTTTGCCTTCCTTGCGGGCTTGCTCGATATCGGCCATACGGGTTGCCAACAGCAGGTCATTGGGATACTGGCGAATCATGCGGAGTGCGATATCAAACTGCTCAAGCTGCTGACGCATCGCCTGCAAGGGTGGCAATACGCTCGGCACATAGACCGACCAGAACTGTGCGCCCACGCCACCGGCGCGCAGTCGCGGGATATCGGTATCGTGTGAGGCTGGTATCGAGATGTCATGAGCAACCACGTCGCCGCCATATTCATCACGAATGACCATTGGCAAGTCATTGTGTCCGTCAACAATCGGCGAACTCTTGAGGATCGCGCGAGCCTGTTCCAGATAGGCATCGGCGGGCTGGTCGGCATGGGCGGACGGCCAGCCCAGGAGCAGCGCAGAGCCCATCAATAGAGCGTTACACCACTTTTTGCGAAAGCTGACACCTGGGTTTGTTCTTATCATGATTAACGTCCATTGACTGAGCTGCTCAGATCATAGTTGAAAACGTCTGGTTTAACCAAGATAAGGTGATTTCACGCGTTTGGGGTCTTAACTGCTGCTGCAAGTGTGCGTGCACCAGGAGTTGAACTGGACAGAGCGCCTTCCTGCCCGCCAAATGAGATGGCCGCCGGCATTCAGCCGGCGGCCCTGCTGCACTGGCCTCACTCGCTCAGAGTACGGTAGTGGTTACATTCGAGCAGGTGCTGGTGCCGCCTGCCAAGCACACCCGGTGCTGGAAAGTTCCGCTGCCTTTGAGGTTGGTGTTGTCGGTGTAGGTGGTACCGCCAACAGCTGAAGCAATCTTCACACCATTGCGGTAAACATCCACGCCGCTCGCCCCGGACCATTGCAGGTTGATCACTATGATGCCTTTCGGCTTGCTGCCGCTGGCGCTCAGGCTCAAGGCCGGTGGTGGTGGCGGTGCCTGCGTGGTGGCCGATGTGCTGGTATAGCCGGAGCTTCCGTTCAGGTTGTAGGCGCTGACCCTGTAGAAATAGGGAGTGCTGGCCAGCAGTCCGTTAGTATCACTGTGCGCTTCGGAATTTGCAGGCAGCTCTGCAATGATGGACCAGCCAGAACTGCCATTGGGCGAACGCTCCACCCTGAAGCTGGCTTCATTGCTGCTGTTGTCATTCCAGCTCAGGTTGATCTGGCTGGATGACACGGCACCCGCATTAAGGCCGCTCGGGTTGCCATCTGGCGGATCACTGGGCGGATTGGCCACCTGGATGTACAGGTGGTCGACGTTCACGGTGTTCAGCTGGCGAGCGCCAACGGTCCGGTTGGTATCGATCACCCGCACAATGATGGCGCCGCTGGGTGCGCCCGGGATAACAGCAGACGCAGGGTTGTTGTTCAAGGTCGAGGACACGTTGAACAAGGTAGCCCAACTGCTGCCCCCATTGGTGGAGTACTGGAAGTTGAACGTGTCGCCGTCGGTGGAACCGCTGCTCCAGGCATTGGCGAACACCGTGACACTGGCCCCGGTCGAGACGTTGAAGTTCCAGCGGTACTCCAGGTAGCTGTAGCGCGAGTTGGGTTTGCCACCGGATTCCTGTTCGGTGATCGACTGGCTCGCACCGTCGTCGGCGTGGGTGTTGCTCAGCGCGCCGCTGACGGTGCCGACAACCAGCACGCTGCTGCCTGCGACGAAGTCGACATAAGGCGGCGGTGGTGGTGGAGTATCGGTGGTGGCGCTGGCCGGGTCCGACGCGCCAGTCGGGTTCAAAGACAGGTCCCGCGCCATGACTGTGTAGGTGTAGCTGGTATTGGCGGCGAGCCCGGTAGCGGTATAGCTGGGGCTGGTTTGCCAGGCACTGATGGTGCAGCCGCTGCTCCCGCTCATGCAACTGAAGCGGTACTGCACCGTGGTGGTTTCATCCACTGCGGTGGTCGCTGTCATCGCGATCGCGCTCTCACCCAGTGCCGATGGCAGGCTGGCAAAAGTCATCGGATTCGGCGTTGGCGCTGTGATGTCGGCCACTGCCGACGCCATCGTGCCGTTGATGAAATATTGGCCCAGGCTGGCGTAATCGCTGTAGGGTGACACGCCGTTGCCGACGCCCGTCACGACCAGCTGGTAAGCACCTGCGGCCACGGTCGCGCCGACCGTGGCTTGCGTGTCGCTGTTTGGCTCGCTGGCGTTGATGAGAACGCCGGCGCTGGTGCGCAATTCGACACTGAGGTCCAGATTGGCGCCACGGTGATCGGTGGCACGATAAAATGCGTCCCAGGCGGGCTTTACCGTCAGGCTGAGCGGCCCGGCGCCCGCCAGGAAAGTGAATACATCCACATCATTGCTGCTGTGGATGATGCCCTTGTTCTCCGGCAACTCGTTGTGTGGATCAAGCTCCGGGTTGCTGGCTACGACAGAACCGTCACCGCCCACCAGCAGAGCAGTTCCACCGGCATAAGTGCTGCCATGGTCATCGGCCGCCAAACCCAGGTAG
>JANOGQ010000410.1:0-11095 GCA_031406105.1 Lysobacterales bacterium
GTGGGCAGGGGAAAAAATGTCAAAGGATGGTAGACACGCGCAATGACTCCCCAAAAAATAAAAAATTTTTTTTTTTTGGATGTACAGTAGGTACAGCGACAAGAACTGAAGTCGGACAACTCCTATTCAGCAATAAACCAAGTGATTTCGAAGTGCGTATTTAAGCAAGAGGTGAAGAAATAAAGATGACAATACATACGTAGGAAGCAGTACCAGGGTTACGGGAGATAGGGTGATCAATCCTATCCCTTAAACGCGCGCCTTCACCTTCATCGACGGCAACGGAAGAATTGCGCGCATCATGATGAATGCAGAACTGGTTGCCGGTGGGCATGAACGTATTGTCGTGCCGACGGGATACCGCATCGACTATCTGACCGCATTAAAAGCGCTTTCTCAATCAAGCCATCCAACCCCTTTAATTCGGATGATGAACTACGCGCAACAATATACTCATCTCATCAACTGGAATGAACTTGATGCTGCCCGCAAGATGCTGGAGCAAACCGGAGCTTTTGACGAAGGACCAGACGCAAAGCTTCTCTTGCCCAAAGGACAGGCTGTCTAAAGAAAAAGTTCGCGTCACGGCGACAGGGTCTTCCGGTGGGGCCACAGCAAGGGCGCAAAGTGATGACTCTACAGACCTTGGCCGATTGTGGAGATGACCCGTTTACCACCCGGGTGGACCATGTGGCTGGTTTTTCGCTGCATGCCGGGGTTGCCACCAAAGCCAATGAGCGTGCCAAACTGGAGTGCTTGTGCCGCTACATCACCCGACCTTAATCTTTGTAGTCGACACATAGTGTCATCCTTTTCCCTCGCTGCCGTCGTGCGATACAGCACATAACTGACAGCGCACCAGGGCTTGCGAAATTTCCGGGCCCAACCCTGCTTTAACGTAGCGATTGTTTGGCTATTGAAGTTTAGAGCTTCTCATGGCGCCCGCTGGTAAACCGTCTTCCCTTCCTTGATGGTCTCCAGCACGACGATGGTATTGATTTTTGCCGGGTCGACGGTGAGCGGGTTGTCCGAGAGGATTACCATGTCGGCAAGTTTGCCAGGCTCAAGTGAGCCCTTGATTGCCTGTTCGCCGAACTGTTCGGCGCCCCAGAGGGTGATCATTTTCATGGCCTCGTAAGGCGTAACGCGCTCCTTGGGGCCAATGATCGCACCCGAGCGCGAGCTGCGATTCACGGTTGCCCCCACAACCTGCATCAGGTTGGGAAGCGCCACTGGCGCGTCCGTGTGGCTGGTGGCATGCAGGCCGGTATCGAGGATCGAGCGCATCGGGGAGATCAGGGCGGCTTGCTCCGGGCCAACGATTTGCTTGTACCAGTCGCCCCAGTAGAAGGTGTGCATCGGGAACATGGAAGGGAAGATGCCCAGTGATTTCAGTTCCTGCACCTGGTCCGGGCGAATGAACTGCCCGTGGATCAGTATGGTCTGGCCGGGTTTCACGCCATGTTTTGCAACCACCGGCCGCAGCGCCTCGAACAGCTGGTCGATGGCAGCATCGCCGTTGGCGTGGACCTTGACCGGCCAGCCCTTGGTGTAGGCCTCGTCGAGATAGGCTTCAACTTGTTTCGTGTCCGGAATGGCAGGATAGCCCTTGTAGCCAGGCTGCTGGCCGTCTGGCGGAATCAGGTAGGCAACAGTACGCCAGGCCGTGCGGCCCTGCGGGGAGCCATCGAGCGTGATTTTGAGGCCGGCAAGGCGGTAGCGGTGGGTATAGGCCCTGGCGAAACTGCGGTCGATCTCGGCGCGGTTGGAGTAATCCATCCAGCCGATGAAATCGATGTCGAGCAGGCCGCGCCGGGCGGCATTCTCCATATCGGCATGCGCACCGCCAAACATACGGCCCTCATTCGCGGTGGTGTAGCCATAGCTTTTCGCCATCTCAAGGCCGCGCTTGAGGAACTCGTCCTTTCCCGCCTGGGTGGCAGGGGTGAGGAACTTCACCATATAGGGCATGGCCGCCAACTCTTCGAGCACGCCGTTCGGAGACTTGCCATCGGCTTCACGGCGGATGACGCCACCCTCGGGGTTGGGGGTGTTGGCGTCGTAACCAATCATCTCCAGGCCGAGCGTGTTGACCGCTGCGAAATGGCCAGAGATGTGCGTTGCCATCACCGGAACGGTGGTCGAGACCTGGTCGAGGTCCTCGCGCGTGGGATGGCGGCCGAGCAGCGAATCGTCGTAACCAATGCCGAAGATCCAGCCAGTCAACTCAACATCGGGGCCGGCGGAGAAGGCGCTCAGTCTTGCCACGAGGTCGTCCATGGTGTTGACAGTGCCATCCGGCGGGGCGAGCAGGATGGCGCCAACAGCCTGAATGCCGAACCACTGGGCATGGGCATGGCCATCAATAAATCCAGGCATCAACGTCTTGCCGGCGAGGTCCACCAGCCTCGTCTTGTCTCCCTTGTAGGCCTGCTCGATTTTAGTCCTCGCGCCGACTGCCAGAATAGTCCCGTCCTTGATTGCCAGGGCCTCGGCATTGGGCTGTGCGTCATTCACAGTAACGATGCTACCGCCGATGTAGATCACATCCGCCGCCGCTGCCGGTGCGGCGGCTTTACTTACCGGCGCCAAAAGTGCAAAGGCAAACACCACAAAAAACATTCTGATCAGATACAAAATGACAGGCTCCTGCATTTGTTGATCGGCCCTGAAGGTCGACATGTGATTGGAGATCGTATTATCAGCTGGATCAACATCTTCTTCCAGTTGATGCGGAATGGCCCCCACAGAGAACGTTTCCATATACTCCATGCAAACTTGTAGCCATTTATCCTGGCCTGATAAGCTCGCCGCTGTCAGAGCAACCGCAAACCGCCCCGAGCGCTGGATTGAAGATTACCGTCGTTATCTGCACCTATCGTCGGCCCGACTCCCTGGCCCGGGCTCTGACCTCCATCGCAGAGGCCGATCCGCCGCTCACTTCGGAGTGGCAGGTGCTGGTGGTCGACAATGCCGATTGCGCCGATACGCAACGCGTTGTGATCAGTTTTGCCCACCGCTTACCCATTGAACTCGTGGTCGAACCCCAAGCCGGTCTGTCGCATGCCCGCAATGCCGCCATCCAGCACATCGATTGCGATTATGTGATCTGGACCGACGATGACGTGGCCGTTTCTCCGCGCTCCGCGCTGGTTGCGTGGCTATGAAGCGGCCTTTGCCACACATCCAGAGGCCGCCTTCTTCGGCGGCCCCATCTCACCGCAGTTCGAGGGTCGGCCTCCGGCCTGGCTGAAGGCTGCCCTACCACTGATTGGGAGCGCGTTTGCCGCGCTTGATGTGACGGACAAGACCGAGCACGGACGACTGAAGTTGGCGGATTTGCCGTTCGGCGCCAACATGGCGATACGGGCGGGTGAGCAGCGTGCACTGCAATTTGACGTCACCCGCGGGCGGCAACCGGGACAATGGTTACTCAGCGGGGAGGAAAGCCAGCTCCTGAGGCAAATTTGCCAGGCCGGAGGCTTGGGTTTGTGGGTGAGCGATGCGGCCGTCACCCACTGGATTGATGCAGGTCGCCAAACCATCGCTTATCTGCGCCGTTACTACGAAGGTCGCGCCATTGCCGAAGCGCGTGCTGCTCTGGCACAGCCTTCAAATCAGGACAGAGGCGCGGCGGTGCCCCCCGTGCTGCCCACGGCCCAGCTTTGGCGCGCTCTGTTGGCCAGCGAACTCACCTGGCTTCGCGGCTGGCTGTTGCGCGAGCCCCAGCTGTGGGTAACTGCGCTGAAAAAAGCGTCTCGACTACGCGGAACGCTGGCAGCGCGACGGGAACTTCGCCGCGAAGGCGGTCTCGGATTGGAGACAAAAGGATGACCCGCCGAGTTCTGGCCATTGGACTCGATGGTTATGAACCCAGCGTCGGCAACGCGCTGATGGCGGAAGGCAAGCTGCCGCACTTGAATCGCTTTGCGAAACAGAGCGCAGAATTTGCGCTCGATCACGGCACCGCGAAACGCACCGGCCTTGCTTGGGAGCATGTCAGCCTGGGCAAGAACCCGGCTGCTTATGGCCGCTTTGCTGCGGTGTGCTTTGATCCCGCTACATACGAGGCCAGCCAGTTCGGCACCGAGATGAAGCCGTTCCTGGCGGATCTCGATGTAAGCGCGGTGGTGTTCGATGCGCCCTATTTCGATCTCCAGGCAGCACCCAACTGCCAGGGCCTGGTCGGGTGGGGCGCGCATGATGCCGGCATCGCCGCGCAATCCGCACCGGCCGGACTGGATCAGGAAATTGCAACACGGTTCGGGCCGTATCCGGCCACGCCCTATATTTACGGCTTTGTCTGGCCGCACGAACAAAAAACGCGCGCCATGGCGGACTCGCTAATTCAGGCAGTAAAGCTGCGCGGTGAGATCGGCCGCTGGTTGTTAGCGGAGCGTCTGCCAGAATGGGATCTGGGGCTTTTGGTGGTCAGCGAGTTTCACTCAGCGATTGAAGCTTTGTGGCACGGCTACGATTCCAACCATCCTTTGCATGGGTTGCCATCGGCGGCGGCCTCACGGGACGGCATCGTTGGCGTGTACGAAGCATTCGATCAGGTTTTGGGGGACTATCGCGCTGCATTCCCCGAAGCAGAGTTTGTGCTCTTCTCCATGCATGGAATGGGTACCAACGATTCCGACTTGCCCACCATGCTGCTGTTGCCGGAACTGCTGTACCGCTTGAATTTCGGCAGCTGCCTGTTCGAGGCACGGGGGGACTGGATAGCCTCACTCAATGCCGCACCCGAGACCCCACCTGAGACAGCAACCGGGGGTGCACCTGAGGCTTCACCCAAGGCCTTTTCCAGGATTCCTTTGCTTGGTGAAAAGGAAAGCTGGTCGCAAGCGGTGAAAGCCTGCATGGGTGAAACCGGCGTCGAAGGTGATCCTGTGAAACTCGACTGGATGCCCGCCTCGCTCTATCGCCATTTCTGGCCGCGCATGGAAGCTTTCGCCCTGCCGTCTTATTACGACGGCCGGATCCGTATCAACCTGGCCGGACGGGAACGCGATGGGATGGTGCCCCTCGCCGACTATCCCGCGAAGCTCGATGAGTTATGCACCCTGTTACACGAAATCCGCAATCCACGTGCCGGTGGCACGGTGATCCGTTCCATTGAGCGCCCAGTCGCGGCAGACCCGCTGAATGCCGATGACACCCAGGCCGATCTTGTGATTCTCTGGCGGGATGCGCCGCTGGCTTTCTTCCATGAAGCGTTTGGTGTGATCGGACCTGCGCCCTACCGCCGCACCGGGGGTCATTCCGGTGGCCACGGCATCGCCTGGTTCACCTCGCCACAGGTGCCACGCAGCCCACCATCACAGAGCGCCAGCGCACAAATCGCCAGCGCTTTTGACGTGATGCCAACAGTGATCACGCTGCTCGGCCACCCGATCCCGCAGGGCATCAGCGGCCGAAGCCTGGTGGCGCAACTCTGAACTTTAAAACTCAATCTGCTTAGGCAGCGAGCTTCCAGTCCTGGCCAGTGTTATTCAAAAACCTGCTCATCCAATTTCAGAATCGTCTGATATAGCACCTGCGCACCGCGTGCCATATCGAGAGGGGCGGTATATTCCTGCGGCGAATGGCTGATCCCGCCCCGGCTGGGTACAAAAATCATGCCTGTTGGTGTAATTGTGGCCAGATTCTGCGCGTCATGCCCCGCTCCGGATGGCATCAATTGGTAACTGAAGCCCAGTACGGTTGCTGCCTCCGCAATCAGCTGGCGCAGCCTCTCGTCGGTCGGTGCTGGGAGCAGATCCATAGTGGGTGCATCGAAATCGAAGCTGACTTCCAAGTCCGCGGCGATAAGATCGGCCTCGGCCTTTATCATCTCAAAGACCTGCTGAATTCTGGCGCTGTCCAGGTCGCGTATTTCCAGGCTGAATTCAACCCGCCCTGGAATGACGTTCGGGGCACCTGGGAAGGCCTGTATCTTTCCCACGGTGGCCACCTGACGGCCCTCCATTGCAGTTGTCTTCTCATTGATCGCCGCAATCAAACGGGCGCTGGCCACCAGTGCATCGCGCCGGCCCGGCATGGGTGTGGTGCCGCCATGGTTTGCCATGCCCGTGGCGGTCACTTTCCACCAGCGAATGCCCACGATACCTTCCACTACACCAATATCCAGGCCTTTTTGCTCCAGCAGGCCTCCTTGTTCGATATGCAACTCGACAAAGGCATGCACGTTCCCTGATCGGGCTGCTTCATCGATGAGCCTGTGGTCGCCGCCGAGCCGGGCTACGCCCTCGCCGATTGTAAAGCCGGAATGGGATTCGGTGTCAAACAGTTCGAGATCGAACCTTCCCGACATGCCGAGACTGCCGGGCATGCCGCCTTCCTCATCTGAAAAGACCACCACCTCGAGCGGATGCCGAGTACTGGTGTTGTTTTCGTTCATGATCGAGATCACTTCAAGCGCCCCGATAACACCCACATCACCGTCGTAGTTGCCCCCGCCAGGCACGGAATCGATGTGCGAGCCAAACAGGATGGGATCAAGATCCACCCCGGTGCCCTCGCGTTTGCCCAGGATATTGCCCGCCGTATCGATGCTGACGCTAAGCCCCAGCTTCTTCATCTCCTCGATGATAAAGGCCCGGCCGGCGAGGTCTGCTTCCGAATAGGCGACCCTGTCCACCCCGCCGTCGGCGTTGCGGCCAAACTGGCTGAGCGCCTTGATGCGGCTTTCCATCCGGGCGGCGCTCGCGTCCAGTGATGTTTCTGCGACGGCCGGTATGGCAGTGGCAAGCGTCAGTCCCGCGAGCACCCCAACCAGCAGGCCCTTGAATTTGATGGTTCTAATTGTTACTTTTTGCATGGCTAACAGCCTCAGATGATTTGCAAGTTCCTGACCTGCTCCTCTTTCAAAACGCTGGCACTGGAGAACTGCGATTTGACTGCGCCGCAGGATCCTACGCCCCCGCCCAGTTCTAGCCTTTCGGCACCTGATTATTACACAACGGTTACACCCGGGGTGCCCGGGCACTCGAATAATGACAATACAGAAACCAAACGGTCACAGGATCGACACAGCCCTCCGCTAGCCTGATCGTTCGTCACGTACTGCCCACGCGGCGCCCCATTGAACCCTGAAAGCGATACGGCTAAAAACGGTTCCATGTGGGTGGTGTTGTGCTGGACAACGTGGTATCCCCTAATTCTTGAGGAAAAAATTCATGACTCATCATTCCCATTTCCTGTCGAAACAGATCAAGATCGCGCTTGTGGCCGCGGCGCTGGCTGGTGCGACGTCTGCTTTGGTGCCTGTCACGACCTTCGCCCAGACGGTCCAGGGCGGCGACGCCTCCGGCCTGTTCTGGCCGGTCGGTACCTTCGACGTCATGGAGGGCAACGGCTCTTCAGTGGCAGAGCTTATCGACGTCACAACCAACGGTAAGCAACTGGTTTACACCGACGCCGACAACGGTGATATCGGCTTCGTCGACATCTCCGACCCGGCGCACCCCATGGGAGAGGGCACCGTGGATGTGGGTGGCGACCCCACCAGCCTGGTCGTACTGGACCCACTCATTCTGGTTGGCGTCAATACGTCTGAAAGTTACACCCATCCCAGCGGCAAACTGGTCGTTGTTCATCGTAACACTCGCCAGATCGTGGCCGAACACGAACTCGGTGGCCAGCCCGACTCACTGGCTCTGGCCCCGGACCGTAAGCGCCTCGCTATCGTCATCGAGAACGAGCGCGACGAAGATCTCGACGATGGCCTGATTCCCCAGCTGCCCAGCGGCAAGCTGCTGATCGTTGACCTGCGGGGTGCGGCGAAGAATTGGGAAATAACTGAGGCCGACCTGTCGCCAGTCGCGGCCGAAGCCTTCGCCGGCACCGACCTCGAACCCGAGTTTGTTGACATCAACCAGCACAACAAAGCAGTCGTTACTTTCCAGGAAAACAACCATCTGGCCATTATCGACCTGTTGACCGGTGAGACCCTGAGCCAATTTCCTGCCGGCTCAGTCGGGCTGGAGAATGTCGATTCCAACGAGGATGACCTGATTACACTAAACACTGAGATCACCAAGCGGCGAGAACCCGACGCTGTGACCTGGATCGACCACGACTCCTTCACCACCGCCAACGAAGGCGATTACGAGGATGACGAGGGCGAGGAAGGCGGCAGCCGTGGCTTCACCATTTTCAATAAAGACGGCAGCGTAGAGTACGAGTCGGGCTCGAGCTTTGAGCATTGGCTGGCTGCGGTTGGTCACTACAACGAAGACCGCTCGGCAAACAAGGGCTGTGAGCCAGAATCGGTCGATTCCGACAGCTATGGCGGCCGGAACCTGCTGTTCGTGGCCTCGGAGCGTTGCAACGCGGTGGGCGTGTACGATGTCACCAACGGCGAACCGATGCCATTGCAGGTGCTTCCCACGGGTATTCGCCCAGAAGGCCTCAAAGCCATGCCGAAGCGTAATCTGTTTGCCGCCTCCACCGAGGCTGACGAGGCGGATATCGGCATTCCAACCATGATCAACCTCTACCGCACGGAATCTGGCCCCGCTCTGTACCCGATGATCATGTCGGCTGACGATGGCAGCGGCATGGACCTGCCCATCACCTGGGTCGCGCTATCCGGGCTGGTTGGGGATCCGGAAGACTCCGGCACGCTCTACGCGGTCAGCGATTCCTTCCTGGCCCAGGGCTTCATCTACACGGTCGACGTTTCAGGCCATCCGGCCATGATTACCGATAAGCTGCAGGTGACTGGCGCGGGAGCAGTGCCCGATCTTGAGGGCATTGCGGTCGGCCCCGATGGGCACTTCTGGCTGGGCAGCGAGGGCAATGCAGGATCGCGCCAGAACTTCGTGCTGAAAGTGGATTCGGGCACGGGCGCTGTCATCCAGAAATACTTCCTGCCAGCGGGTCTCGTCGACATGCGCCGTTCCAACGGTATCGAGGGCATCGCCGTGACCGGCGCGCCGGGCTCCGAGGTCGTCTACATCGCGATCCAGCGTGCTTGGCCCAGCGAGGGCGACACGGACAAAGTCAACACCAAGATCGGGCGTTATGACGTCGCGACCGGCGAGTGGGGCTTCGTGCACTATCCACTGGAACCGGAAGGTGCTGGTGACTGGATTGGCCTGTCCGAGCTGACCCTGCTGCCGAACGACCACTTCGCTGTGATCGAACGCGACAAGGGTTGGGGCCCGACTACCGGCTTCAACGCGGAGCTCAAGGCGATCTACGGAGTTGACCTGGCGAGCGCAGACTTCCGTGCTTACGACGACGCCAATGGCCTGGTGACCATCGACAAGACCCTGCTGCGCGACATGCTGCCCGACCTGGCCGCAGTCAGCATCTGGACAGCTGAGAAGCTCGAGGGCTTCGCGGTGGCGGCCGACGGACAGGTTTATGCCGTTACCGACAACGATGGCGTTGATGGCGCGACCGGCGAAACCCTGTTCCTCGGCCTCGGCGACTGGCTGGAGGCTCTTACCCCTTAACACGACCGGGTGTGATTAGCATATCGCTAACCACTCTCGGATCGTTGGTCAGGCCGCCCCTCCCGGGGCGGCCTTTTTCTTTGCCACATTTTGATAAATGGGGCCGTGATAAATAGGGCGATAAATGGGGCCGGATACAATTTTCGTATCCTGAAGTTAGCCTTAATTGTATCCGGCCCCTTTTTTCTTAATTGTATCCGGCCCCCTTTTTTGTCTGCAAAGGTGAGTCCGCCGCGATGGTGGCGGACTCACGTTCGTTTTACGGCTCGCCGGTGAAGCGGGTTCCTGCGAAGTACGGGCAGTTTCCCCCGACCAGCACTCCCGCTGTGTCGAAGACCTGGGCTGTGCCGGATCCTGAGTATTCATCGGCGTCTTCGTTGATCGATACTTCGAAGTTCAAGACTATCCAGCCAATATTGACCCCGGCCGCGTTCCAGCGAAACATTTTGGCCGCCACCAGATAGTCGTTATCTTTGACGTGACTCCAGATCATCATGTGTGGCGAGAGCCCGGATGTATTGGCATTCGGCACGATCTGCCCGGTGCCACCGAGTTCGAACTTGTGCATGCCCGCAAACGTGAAGAGCGTGTCATTGGTGGCACAATTGGTGAGTGTTACATCGACGTCCCAGATGCCAGTAATCCGACTGTGGCGCGCATTGGTTTTCGGGTCCTGGCCAACCTGTGCGTAGGCAGTGGTTTGAGTAACGAAGGTACAGATCAATAATACGACCGCAATGCTCATAACTTTTTTCATGCGTTTCATGTGTGATTCCTCCCAAGGATTCCGGTGCCCGGCCGAATGGCCGGGCTACCGCACACACAGTCTCGTCAGCACGGCGAGGCAATACATGAGGAAACAATCAGGTTTTTCTCAGGTTTATATTTCTCACGCATTTTCAGAGACTTGCCAAGGCCGTCCAGGTAAGTTTTTTCAATCGGTATTCGCCTCGACCCTTGCGTCGTAGTCGCGGCAGTCATAGCCGGCAATTTCCAGTGAAAACAAACGCTGCATGCGTTTGCTGCCCGAACCCAGTCCGATAGCGCTGTAGTCATAATCGAATGTGAGGTGGTTGCAGCTTTTGGAACTCAGCGTGACACTGCCAATGGTTTCACGGTCAGCCAGTTTGCTGCCGCGGAACTCACCGTTACCGGCTCGCGCGACCGGTATGGTTATCTCGCTGGCGCCGGGTTCGAATTCTGCATTCCCTACGAGCCACATTGGCTTCGATTCAGAATCGAACGTGTACTGTGAGAAGAAGATGACCAGAGGGAGATCGGGATCGCCCTGGTGAATGTCCGCACGCCCCCCGACCTGTTCAGAAACACTCAGCTGAAAACCCTGGTCGGCTGCACCTTCGATGGCCCAGAGGCCGGAGTGCCGGCCCGACAGCGGCAATCGTGACGAGGGTTCTGGAAACAGCTCCGCAGTAGCGGGTACCAACAAAACCAATTCAAATATCTCATAGCCCATGCTCCCGACGATCATATCCTGAAGACCGAATCGAGAATTGTACTCAGTAGCCGTCAGCCCTTGACCAGTGGAGCCCTCCCGTTCGCTGAGTGGTGAAAGGTTGTCCAGCAGGAATAGCCACTTGCGCTCGTTGGAGATGTCAGGATACTCATCC
>JANOGQ010000425.1:0-1831 GCA_031406105.1 Lysobacterales bacterium
TGGGAATGTAATCCGGGCCCCGCCAGGCGCGCACGGCAATCTTGCCGTGATGCTCAAAGATATTGCCCCCCAGAGGAAAATGCCGGCCACCCAAGGCTGCGGTTTCGGCAGTGATGACTTCAATCGCCCCCGGATACAAGCTGATGCCTTCAGGGTGATAGGACGGCCCGTTCGGGTCTGAAGATTGCCCGCGGTCACACATGTAGCGTATGGCCGAGATTGGCCGGACATAGTCGTACCAACCTTTGGTACCCCAGGCTGCAATGGCCACATCATGCATGGTGCCGCCCAAGGTGAGGTAAAGCTTCACATCCCACTCCAGGTCGTCCAGCACCGGCCCTTGTCCGCGAAAACGCTTTTCCAGCTGCGGATGATCGCTAACGTAATGAGCTATGGTGAACCAATGTCCGGGTGGTGTTTCGGATTCTGGGCCATCTGCCCAGAACTCAGCGAGCACGCGATAATAATCGCCGGCAGGTACGATTTCGGGTGTGTAAGGCAAACCGCTTACAGGATTTTTTTCGTAGCCTGTCCCCTGATTGCTGCCCAGGGGATTGTTACCGTTGGAGGCGGGACTGATATCGATCATCACGCCATCGCCTGGGTCCAGCAAACCGCTCCATAAGACGACCTGCTCAAAGCCGGCCTTGTACAGGGCATCCCCCGCACCACCCAGCAATGGCGGTGGACCCGGATCGTGATACACCCAGTACTCATTCCCATCCCGCTGGTAAATGGTCAGATCCTCTGGCTGTAGTGCAAAGGGCGTTAAGGTGCCCCATTCCGGGCTGAGAAAGTCGGGGTAGCCTCCCAGAATCACATTGCCACTCTGATCCTCAAAAAAATCCAGCGCCAGGGCCTGCCAGCGGTTGGGATCGGTAATGTCGGGATTGCCCGGCAACTCGGGCACCAGCGGCGCATTCACGGGCTCGTAGAACAGGTTCTCGTAGCCATTCTGCTCGTTGGCCCTGTCTGCGAGGCCGAATTCGATATAGGTTTGTGCAATGCGGTTGCCAAGGGCAGCAGGAGTGTCGCCCAGCAGCGAAACGAAACTGCTGTCGTAACCCAGCTGGCTCATCAGCTGATCAAAAGCTGCCAAGGATTGCACTGCGCCGGGGGAGCTGGCAAAACGCCATTTCAGAACTCCATAGGCGGCATAACTGATGGCTGCTTCGCGGGCTGCTTTCAGTTCCGTTGCCGATTTCTGCTCATGATGATGCAGCGTTTTCAAGTTCGGGTCATAAGCAGCAAAAGCATCCCACATGGCGGCAGACACATGAAACAGGTTACGGGCATGGATGGTGGGGCGGGCCAGGTCCTTGCGAATGGCATCGAGAAGTACTTCATTCCACTGGCGCGCTACTGATCCACTGGCAGAATCGGCCTGCAGCGATGTTACAAACAGGCACAAACAGCACAGCCAGACCAGCTGCAGACCCATGGCCGGCAAGCGGCGCCAGGGAAAGGCTTTGCACTTGACGCTCAGCAATTACAGGTCACTAGCTGGTCGCCAGCCACAGCGTGTGCCGGGCGCCCTTTTCACCATGGGCATAAACCTGCACCTGATCAACCAGCAAGCCACAACTTTTCAGTAAGTCGTGGAAATCATCATCTTTTGCTGCTGACCAGTAAGCCAATACCCCATCCGGTTTCAGCGCATTCTGCGCGGCGGCCACACCCATCAGACTGTACAGCCAATTGTTACTGTTGCGGGTCAGCCCCTCAGGGCCATTGTCGATATCCAGAGCAATGACATCAAATCGGGCTTTATTCTGCTTCAGCAAACGCAGCACATCGCCCACGTGCACCCGGGTGCGGGGATCATCCAGCG
>JANOGQ010000472.1:0-2595 GCA_031406105.1 Lysobacterales bacterium
GATGTGGGCTTGCTGACGGCCGATGCAGCCATCACTGAAGATGTCAGCCTCTTGTTCAAACAGTTGTCCGGCCTGGGTCAGCTCTACGGCTTGAAAAAGTTGATGCATTCACCTTTCACCCTGCATCTGCAGCTGATCGCCAAGATCAAACGCGAGGAAGAGCATGCACAAGCCGGGCGGCCCTGTGGTATTGATCTGAAAATCAATGCCATCACCGAACCGAAGATCATACGGGCACTCTATTCAGCGGCTCGTGCTGGTGTGCCGATACGTTTGCTGGTGCGGGGTGTATGTTGTTTGCGCGCCGGCATCCCGGGGGTTTCAGAAAATATACGGGTGCGCTCCATAGTTGGGCGTTTTCTGGAACATGCACGAATTTTCCGCTTCATCAATGACGACAATCAGGAAATCTGGGCATCCAGTGCGGACTGGATGGAACGCAATCTGTTGCAGCGGGTGGAAATCGCTTTTCCCATTGAGAAGCGCGTGTTGCAGAGTCGTCTTGCAGAAGAGATTTTTGATATTCCCTGGCAGGAAGATATGATCGCCTGGGATATGCAAGCAGATGGCAGTTACCAGCTGGCACCCAGGGAAGATGGCAAGCTGCGCCATCCGCAGAAACGCCTGCTGAAGGTCATTCGCAGCATCGCCAGGCCCAAAGTGACCCAAGCAACCTGAGCCGGCTTATTTTACTTCCAGTAATGACTGGATACGCTCTTCCAGCGGTGGATGGCTGAGAAACAGTTTTTTCAATCCATCTCCCACACCACCAGCAATACCAAAAGCCCTGAGTTCACCGGGCAGATCCTTGGGCTCATGCGCGCGCTGCAGAGCACGCAAAGCGGCGATCATTTTATGATTCCCCGCCAGCTGGCCACCACCGGCATCAGCACGGAATTCGCGCCTGCGTGAGAACCACATGACGATCATGGATGCCAGCACAGACAGGAATATTTGTGCAACGATGGAAGTAATGAAATAAGCCGGGCCAAAGCCCCGTTCGGTTTTGAAAACCACGCGATCCACCACATGGCCAATGACACGCGACAGGAAAATCACAAAGGTATTTATCACGCCCTGTATCAACCCCATCGTGACCATGTCTCCATTGGCCACATGTGAGACCTCATGGGCCAGCACTGCTTCCACTTCATCCGGCTTCATGCTTTGCAGCAGACCGGTGCTGACCGCAACCAGCGCATTGTTGCGGCGCATACCGGTGGCAAATGCATTGGGTGCATCGGATTTGAAAATTCCTACTTCCGGCATGCCGATGCGTGCCTGCTCGGCTTGCCGCCTGACAGTTTCCAGCAGCCAGCGCTCGGTCTGGTTGGCGGGTTGTTCAATGATTTGTACACCCATGGAACGCTTGGCCATGAATTTGGATAGTGCCAGCGAGATAAATGAACCGCCAAATCCGATCACAGCGGACATGAGCAGCAGAGCCGGCAGATTCAGATCGACCCCATTCTCCGCCAGGATGCCCTCTATGCCCAGCATCTGGAACACAATAGAGATTAGTACCAATACAGCTGCGTTGGTGGCCAGAAAAAGAAATATTCGCATCATGGTCGTCAGTCTTCCTGCAATGTGATGGTGGCAATCACCGCCCGGTGATCCGAGGGATAGGGATCAACTACAATATCGCTCCAGACGCCGGGCTCGCCTACGATATGTGCGCTGTTAAGTGTAATTCCAACTCCGCGGGCAAAAATAAAATCGATCCGATCCCGGTGGTCATTGCGGGTATCCGCCGTGATGTTGGGTGACCAGGTAAAACCGGGTTTCAGCAGCGGATCGGGATGTATCTGGCGAAACACATCAATGAAGCCCAGTTCTTCAAGGGCACGAGAGAAGGGCCAGGCAACTTCCAGTGGATGTATCCCGGAAGCAGCAGCTTCGGCAGTCCAATCACGGAAGGAGGGTTCATTGAAATCCCCGGTGATCAAAGTCAGGTCTGCTGTACCTGCAGCTTGCAGGTCGGCTTTGAGCAATTTCAGAGCACCTTGCCGCGCTGCTGACGCTGCGGCGATGGCCTCCTCTGCGGTACTGAGGAATGCAGCATCGCCATAGGGTATCGACAGCAGCTGAAAGGGTTGGTAAGGAAAGTCAGTGGCGTGAATATTGAACAGCAACACTTCGCGCCCATCCACCGCTATGCGAGCTCCCAGCCCACCGGGCGTTGCCGTTTTTATGGGGTAGCGGCTAAGTATGGCATTAGCCCAAAGCACTTCATTGTCTTGCAGCTGCTCCAGCAGTTCATAACCCAGTGCCGCCGCCAGTTGTGGAGCCAGTGAGGCCGTTCCGGCCGGGCAGTCTTCCGCATCGCATTGTGCCGATTCCGGACGGATTTCCTGCAAGCCAATAATGTCCGGATTGACGGCGCGTATCACTGCAACCGTCTGGTCGATCCCCAATCCGGCGTTGCTGCCCGCACCCCAGGCGTTGAAAGACATCACCGTCAGGCGGGTCTCTGCCAAACAGCCCTGGCTGCATGCCAGGATGAGCAGCATTAATACTGCCTTGTGCAAACGATTCATGGGATTCTCCGTTGCGCAAAAGGGCATAAACAGATTACATGTTGCCACTTGCACA
>JANOGQ010000485.1:0-5238 GCA_031406105.1 Lysobacterales bacterium
GCTACGATGCCTTCTATGAAGTTGTCGACTGCGCCTCGCATGACCGTAGAACCATTCTCAACCTGCACGGTGCGACTGGTCCCGTCGTTATCGATGTACGTAATGAACGCCAATATCCTGGTTTCCTGATCTGAGGAAACTCTGATTTATTCAGAGTTTCTGCGGCATAAGGATGTGCCGCCATTTTCGATGATTGCAAATCATTGAAAATGAAGCACAACAAAAATGACATTTTTTGTTTTGCGTGCTCTGATAATTCAGGGATGAATTAATCAGAGCTTCCAAAAACTACAGTTTTAATAGCCGCTTTACGTGCGACCGAAGAATGATACTCAGGCTTCGATTCCCAGCAGCTGGCGAGCGGCGCGCTGGCCTTCCCGGACAGCTCCCTCCCACATCTGCACTCCCAGAAGCTCGGAGTGAGCGAAAGCGATACGCCCGTGCTTTTGTCGTATCACGTCGGAAGATGAAAGCTCGCCATCCTTGCCGAAGAAAAAGCCCGGCGGGGTTACCACATAGGCATGTCCCTGGCGATTGACCGTTATGCCCGCAATGTCTCGATCAGCATCAAAACCATTTGCGGCAAACATTTTGGTGAACTGGTCCCGGATTCTGGTTTCCACCTCAGCGTAGCTCATGGAGAACATCCTCATTCTCGCCGCTACAGTCTGTTGCTCTATAGGCAGACCGGGAATACAGAACGAATTGTAAAGCGTCAGGACCGTTGGTTTGTCGGGAACCAGCGGCATAGGCTCCTCACCATCGAGGATCATTTGCCGACGCAGCGAAGTGAACCAGCCAAAATCATCATCGAACCAGCGTATGGAAGCGATGCCCAGCTCGTCCATGAATTTCCAGTTACGAATCGCCACGTTCACGATCATGATCGGTGCATGCATGAACTGGTCCATGGCTTTTTTGTGTTCCACAGGCAGGTCAGCAACTACGCGCTTGTTCACATGTTGTTGCGCGGCCATCACGACATGGCTTGCGGTGACCAGACTGGGTTCACCATCGCTCAGGTAGGTCACCTCCACCTCACTCGCCTCTGAGGGGTCGCCCCGGTGCTCAACATGCACCGCCAGAGATCCAAGACGCATCCGTACCGGACTTCCCTCCCGGTCCAGCAAAGTCTGTTCAACGGGATTGGAGAGCACATCATTGATCGACTGGGTGTCGCCAAAAATACCCGGGATGAGGTTCAGCACGATATGACGCAGCACGCCGGTATTACCACCCGGAAAGCAGGCAATCCAGAGCTTGTCGGAAAGGTCACCCAAACCAAACTGGCGCCCGTATTGCATCACGCCCGGCTGAAGGAAGTTATAGGCCTGGTAGGCCGAGATCACATCCGTGCCGAGGCCACATCCCATGGCCGCAGCAAAGGGGTTGAGGTATGCGTCCACCCAGGGGTTGTCGATGCCCATTTCCGACTTCAGGAACTCCTTGTAGGTCATGGAGTCGAGCCAGCGATCCCAGTCCTCACGTTCGGGTGGCTGGCGGTAGACCTCCATCCACAGCAGATCGTTTTTGGTCTGATCATCCAATGGAACATGGGCAAAGCGATTGGACCAGGGATTCCTGGCGATTTCATGGCCGTTGAAGAACCATCCCAGGTCGCTGCTCTCCCAGGTCAGGTGCATGGGCGAGTAGGTATCCATGGGGATTTTCACTGAGGAATTGGTGACTTCCTGCCACTCAAAGGAACGCGGCAGCTTGAGCTCATCCCATATTTCATGGGCGACGCCGATTTTGGCAGACTCTTCCAGCGGCCAGACCACACCGGTTGAACCTTGCGGCCCCCACAGCGTGTAACCATCAACCTCAAATTCGTTCTGGCGGGCTTCCCCACCAAACATCAGGTGATTTTCCAGGATCAGAATGCGCGCATCGGGCTTCTTCTGAAGGAAAGTATAAGCCGCAGCGCAGCCCGCAAAACCGGAGCCAACGACCACCAGATCGTATTGCTCACCGGTTCGCGTCACCTGTATATCGGCAGCTTTCATCCCACCATTGCGCACAAAAGCGTGACCTGCGTTGACTTCCCTCCAGGTATCGCCGTTGGCGACGGCATAGTCACCCACACCGCCAGGGCCGGACCAGGCTTCATCGAGACCGGTCAGCGCAATCGGCATGGTATTTCCGAGCCTCAGCTGAAAGGCTTGCGAAGCTTCACCCTGGGCGAACAGGCCAGGCGCTCGGGCGCTCAACAGGGCCACGCCGCTGCCAATCAGGCTGCCACCGATGAAATCCCGCCGGGTCATCTCGGAACGATTACCGGACTTTTTTTCCTTTCGCTTGCGCATATGCCTCGTCACCTCTGGGCTGTTGCCATCCCGATCGTAATAGTTAGCCAGATATTAAACACGATGCCTGGGCAAGCCGTCGAGTAGCACGGTTTTGGATTCGAGATACGGATACAGGCCTTCGATGCCACCCTCGCGACCGATGCCAGACTGCTTGAATCCACCGAATCCAATGGAAAAATCAACACGGAGATTATTGTGCCCGACGGTTCCGGTGCGAAGGCGTCTGGCAACCGCATAGGCACGATCGACGTCGTGGGTAAATACTGTCCCGTTCAGCCCATAAACGCTGTCATTGGCGATATGGATCGCATCCTCTTCGTTCTCAGCTGGAATGAGCGTCAGCACTGGCCCGAAGATTTCCTCCTGCGCCAGTACCGAACGATTGTCGACGTTGCCAAAAACAGTCGGCTCTACATAGAAGCCGCGCTTGAGATGCCCGGGTCTGCCGCCGCCAGTTGCCAGGGTCAGACCCTGATCTTTGCCGATTTGAATGTACTGTTCAACGCGAGCCCGATGGCGCGAGGTGGCCAGCGGCCCCATCTGGGTTTCCGGATCAAAAGGATCACCCACTTTTGCGCCAGCGAAGGACGAGGCCAAAGCTTCGAGCATTCGATCGTGTTTATTCCTGGGAACGATGATGCGCGTGAGGGCTGCACACATCTGTCCCGACATGGCACAGGTGTTTGCGGCAATCACCTGCGCTGCAAGCTCGACGTCATAGTCGTCCAGCACAATCGCTGCCGACTTACCGCCCAGCTCCAGCGTGAAGCGGCCCATCCGGTCGGCGAGAATGGCGGCGATTTTCTTGCCAGCCGCCGATGAGCCGGTAAATGCGATCTTGTCGATGTCTGGATGACGAACCAGAGCTTCAGACACTTCGCGGTCTGCGGTGATGACGTTCAGCACGCCCGGCGGGAGCCCCGCAGCCTCAGCCACTTCAGCCATCAGCAGCGCATGTCCAGGCGCCTCGGGCGATGCCTTGATGACCAGGGTGCATCCGGCCAGCAAGGCCGGTGCGATCTTGTAACTCATGAGCAGGATAGGCCCGTTCCAGGGAATGATGGCCCCAACCACTCCCACTGGTTCGCGCACCAGCAAGCCCAGTTCGGCCCCGGAATATGTGGGATGCTGTTCCTCAAATGAAAAGCTATCTGCCAGGCTGGCATAGGACTCGAACGCGCCCGCAATGGTGCTGGCGAAAAAGCTTGCCAGAGGATGCGTAATTCCCATTTCATTCGGCCAGATCAGACTGATGTCGCCCGCTCGCGCAGCCAGGATCTTCGCCATGGCTCGCAGATAGCCCGCCCGTTCCTGATGGGACATGCGCGGCCATGGGCCATGGTCGAAAGCTACTCGGGCTGCGGCCACGGCCCGATTGACATCCTCGAGCTGCGCTTCGGCCACCTCCATGTACGTTTCTTCAGTGGCCGAAGAAGTGACTACAATTTTTTTATCCGACGTGGGCGCCACCCACGCTCCGTTCAGGAAAAACTGATCTGGATGCTTCAGCGGGACTTTCGTGCTATCGACAAGAGGATTCATGCGGGTCTATTTATTCTCGAACTCAAACGCCAGCAGCACATTACCCGGCATACCTATGGAGAAATGACCATAGCCGGATGACTGGTAAAGCATGTTGCCGGCAATCGTCGGGCCGCTGCGGGCAATCGCACCACCGGTGCCGCTGAGTCCATTGACGCCCTCATACGCTCGAGCCGTGTCATAGGCCCACAGCAGAGTACCGTCTCGGCTATCGAATGCACGCAGATATCCGTCATTGGAGCCGGTAAAGACCAGGTTGCCTGCAACGGTAGGCGGCGCCATGTAACCGTTATTGCATGCTGGAGATTTGTCGGTGCAGGAATCGGTTGGCGCCGGATTTTCCCAAACCAGCTTGCCAGTCAGCAGGTCCACGCTGGTCATATTACCGACTGCTGTTCCCTGAACCGGCCGCATGTCTGCGATGGGCACGTAGGCGCGCTGCTCGTCCGCGGCAAAGCCAAACTGGATACCACCAAAAATGGGCCCCTGGTCCGGCAAGAGCTGGCCCAGCCGGATTTCCCACAAGAGCGCGCCCTGTCGATCCGGGTCCAGCCCGTACAGCACGCCATCTTTTGTTCCTACCAGCAGGATATCCTGGCCATTGGGAAGAGTTTTAAGTACCGCCGGAGCGCCAATTTCGCGGTCACCCTCAGCCTTTGGATTAGTCGGTGGACAGAGATCGGTCGTCTCCACCACCAAGCCAGCACAACCGCCGTGCCAGATGTCGCCGGCTTCAAATCGCTCCGGGACAAATGACCTGACCCATTTCTTCTCACCGGTATTCAGGTCCAAAGCAACCAGCGCGTCAGACTCTTCCACGGGCGGTTCGCTGTGCTGGTTGCCGGTCGTAACGTAAAGCAATTGCCGCTTCACATCTACAGTGGGCACTGACCATACACCCACACCTGCTGGCCCGTATCGCTTCACACCCTGATCATTGACACCCAGCTCCATCAAAGGCTCATCGATCAGGTAGGTTTTCCACAACAGCGTTCCGTTATCCATGTTGAATGCGGCGATAGCGCCGTTAAAGCTGCAACAGGACGTGGTGGGAAGAGAAGATACGGTGAACTCCTGGTTGGTGGAGATCGGTACATAGAGCACACCGTTCTCGACCGTGACATTGCCATTCACACGTGCAGAGGGCTGATTATCCGCTCTGGCCACCCATCGCAAGGCTCCGGTTGCAGCATCCAGGGCGTAGACGTTAGTTTCGTAGTCGGCGAATACCACCGTATCCCCGAATACGGCCACGGTGGATCGCACGTGGCTGCGGGCTTTGAAGGACCAATGGGTGCAACCGGAGTTTGCGTCCAGCGCGTAGACCATTCCGTTGGTGTTTCCGATATACAGTCGGTCGCCGACCACAGTGGCTTGATTGGCAGCC
>JANOGQ010000522.1:0-4310 GCA_031406105.1 Lysobacterales bacterium
GCAGAATCTGTAACTCCTGCAGCAGGTCAGTCTCCTCACGATCGGGCTTACGCGGGCACATGAGGTCCTCCGGGAGATGCTTCGGCATCCTGCATTTGCAGCTTCAGTTTGGCCAGGGCATAGCGCAGCCGGCTTTTGCAGGTTTCTGCATTCACGCCGGTAATTCCAGCAATGGCAATCAGATCCAGGCCAGCTTCCAGCCGCAGCAATACCACCTCACGTTGCTCGGCAGGCAAGCTGGCAATTGCGCTGGCCAGTTTTTGTTCGCTCTCAGTTTGCAGGGCCTGATCTTCCGGACCTGCTGAGTTACTGAGCAGTTCAGGTCCGTCGCTATCCGCCACGGGTGCTGCGCGGCGAAAATGGTCTACCACGGTGTTACGGGCAATCCGGAACAACCAGGCAGGGAAGGGTGATTTACTGCGATACAAATGCCGGCCTTTGATCAGTTTTTCCCAGCACTGCTGGTAAATATCATTGCTGGCAACCGGATCCTTGACCTGCCGCAATACGAAGCGGTACAGCGGGGCCCGGTACTGCGCGTAAAGCCGGTCAAAGGCAGTGACATCGCCGGCTGCATAAGCCAGCATCAGTTGTTCATCGCTGTCAGGTGACATCAGTGATGGCCCGGCTGTCATCGGTTCCGGCATGAGTCCGGCCAGGGATACAGGCGTCGACACAGGCCTCGATCCAGGCCTCGATACAGGCCCCAACACAGGCCTCGATACAGGCCTGAGGGCGGACCCAGGGTCGGGATTGGCGATGCTCTCTTGCATACAGGTTCAACGCAGCCCAGCCCTTATTCGGGTTAAATCCGCTGCAAGGAATATGCAAACAGACAGTTATCGGCCTGAAGAGCGCTGCGGTGTTCAATATGGGCTTTACCTAAGGGTTGGCCAAAGGAGAGGCTAAAGGAGAGGCATGAGCATCGGCAGAATCTGCAGCCAGCAGGGTTTCTGAGCTGATGCGATTCACCGTGCAGTGCAGCTGACCATCAGCCAGTCGGGCACGAATGCCCTGACCCACTTGCAGGCTTGCTACCTGGCTGACCACTTGCCCGGTATCGGCCTGGCAGATGACCGCATAGCCACGATCCAGTGTGGCCAAAGGACTCACCGCATTCAGTGTTCTGGCAGCCTGGTGCAGGCTGTTTCTTTGCTGCAGCAGCTGCCTTTGCACAGCCCGATTGAGCCCCAGCTGTAAGTTCTGCAGAGCGTGCTCTTGATCCCGCAGCAAGCGCTCTGGATGCCGCAACACCATACGCAGCTCTAAAGATTGAAGATGGGTTATGCGTTTTTGCAATCCGTGCCTCAGCACACGCAATAGCCTTGCATGAATGCTCACCAGTGCTTTGCCCTGATTGCGCAGTTTCAGGTTGGGATGTTGTTGCGCAAGGCGGTGATTCAGATAATCCAGTTTCTGTGACCCTTGTTGCAAACGGTGTTGCATGCGGCTGCTGAGTAATCGCGCTGTGCGCTCAAGGCCCAATTGCAGTTGTTCAGAGTCAGGTGTAGCGATCTCGGCAGCGGCAGACGGCGTGGGTGCCCGTACATCCGCCACAAAATCACAGATGCTGTAGTCGGTTTCGTGCCCCACCGCTGAAATCACCGGTAAGTCAGAGGCGGCAACGGCACGAGCCACCGACTCATCATTGAAGGCCTGCAGATCTTCCAGCGAGCCACCACCGCGGGCCACGATCAAAACTTCCGCCCATTGTTCGCGGTTGGCTTGCCTCAGAGCGGCCTGCAGTGCTGCAGGTGCATCTGCCCCTTGCACAGGTGAAGCGTAGACCCTGACTTGTGCAATCGGCCAGCGTCTTTGCAATACGTGCAGTATGTCGCGTATGACCGCACCGGTGGGCGAGGTGATCACACCGATCTTCATTGGAAAGCGGGGTAAAGCACGCTTGCGATCGGCTGCGAACAGGCCTTCAGCTTCCAGCTTCTGTTTCAGCCGCTCGAAACTTTGCTGCAGCAAGCCAATGCCAGCCTCCTGCAGGGTTTCGACGATGAACTGGTATTCACCACGTGGTTCGTACAGGCTGATACGGCCGCGGGCCAGCACCTGCATGCCATTGGCAGGCCTGATCGTGACGCGCATGGCGGCATTTCGAAACATGGCGCAGCGAACCTGTGCTGCGTCATCCTTGAGGCTGAAATACAAGTGGCCCGAAGCAGGTTTGGCCAGGTTGGAAATTTCACCCTCGAGGCTGATGCGTGAAAAACCCGCTTCGAGGTGCACGCGCACTTCGCGATTCAGCTCGGTAGGTGTGTAAACTGTGTCGAAAACATCTGCATCGAAATCGGACATAAGCTGATGATAAACCGCTCTAAGCCTTTACTGCACCGCCTTGCTGGTTTTATTTTCTCTTGCTGTCTTGTTTGCCTGCTGATGATTCTGTTAACAGCTTGCGATCGGCCAGCAGAACCTCAGGCTCTGCCTCATGACCAGGCTCATGACCAGGCTCATGATCGGCCCCATGACCAGGCTCTGGCCCAGGCAGAGCAAGTTGAAGCTGCAGCTGCCCCAATCACCCTTTTGTACAATGCCCGGATCTACACCGCTGATTCACACAATACCGCATGGGAAAACGGCGCTTTGGCTGTGTCGGCCAGCGGTGAAATCCTTGCCATCGGCCCGACTGAGTCAATTCTGGCGGCCCATCCCGATGCCATCCGGCACGATTTGCAGGGCAGAACCGTGCTGCCGGGCCTGATCGATGGGCACGCACATTTCCTCGGCTTGGCCAAATCTCTGACCAGTGCCGACCTGGTGGATGCACAAAGTGTGGACGAGGTGATCCAGCGGCTGCAGGCATTCGAAACCACCCTGGCGGACGATGATTGGCTGACTGGCCGGGGCTGGGATCAGAATGACTGGCCCGGAAAGCAGTTTCCCACCAGGTCAGACCTGGATCAGGCCTTTCCCGGCCGAGTGGTTTGGCTGGAGCGCATTGATGGCCATGCCGGTTGGGCCAACTCAGCAGCTCTGGCAACCATTGACCGGGATTTGCGCGGTGACTGGCAACCCCAGGGCGGTAAAATTCATCGTGATGCAAATGCTGAAGCTACCGGTATTTTTATTGATTCTGCCACCGCCATGCTGGATCAGTTGGTGCCGCCGCTCTCCGCGGAAAGGTTGCAGGCAGCCATCGATGAAGCCACAGAGATCCTGCTCAGCCTGGGCCTGACCGGAGTTCATGATGCTGGCCTGAGCTGGGAGCACATTCAGTTATTGCGTGAGCGGGCAGATCAGGGGAAGCTCGGCGTGCGGGTTTACGCCATGGTAGACGGCGTTGGCGCAGCACTGGAGCAGCTTTGTGCCAATGGATATCTGCAGCATCCGGGTGGACGTCTACTCGTTCGTTCCATGAAACTTTACTCTGATGGCGCCCTGGGTAGCCGCGGCGCCGCACTGCTTGCGGACTACAGTGATGAGCCCGGCACGCGGGGCCTGCTGTTTGTCAGTGATGAAGAAATGCGACTAGCCATGCGGCGGGCACTGAGCTGTAAGCTGCAAGTTGCAGTGCACGCCATTGGTGATGCGGCTAATCGGCAGGTATTGAATGCCTTTTCCAGTGAGTTAACGCACTTTCCGGAGAACCCTGGGCGACATCGCATGGAACATGCCCAGATCATTGCGCTGGATGACGTCCAGCGTTTTGCGGAGTTGAGCATCATTGCCTCCGTGCAACCGATTCATGCCACCAGTGATATGTATTGGGCTGAAGATCGGGTGGGTGCAGAACGCATTCAGGGTGCATATGCCTGGCGCGCATTGATCAATGCCGGTGCGCGGCTGGCCCTGGGTTCCGATTTTCCGGTGGAACAGGTTAACCCCATGCTGGGCATTTACGCGGCCATCAGCCGGCAGGACTTGAACGGAAATCCGCAAGGTGGCTGGTATCCGCAACAGGCGCTGAGCCGTGAAGAAGCCATCAGGGGTTTTACCATTGATGCCGCCTGGGCTGCTTTTATGGAGGATCAGGTCGGATCGCTGGAAGTAGGCAAGCGCGCCGATTTCATCGTGCTGGATCGCGACCTGATGAGCATTGCAGTCTCAGAAATCCCTGCCACCCAGGTGCTGGAAACCTGGCTGGATGGCCAGCGGGTATGGCAGACGAATGATTGAACCAGGCCCGCTACTGGTCTTTTGAATGTGCGCCATTGCAGAGGCTTTTTCACCATCGACTGCACATCGCGTTATAATCGTTGACCTGAGACAGCTCTGATAAATTCATACCTGAATTTTCAGGTTAACAACCGCGCCCGGGACTTCCCGGGCGTTGTTACAAGTAAACATTGCCAAGGCAA
>JANOGQ010000526.1:0-2807 GCA_031406105.1 Lysobacterales bacterium
CCGAACCGGTGGGGCCAATCAGCAGGATGTTACTCTTGCTGAGCTCAACCTCATTCTCTTTAGCTTTCGATTCCAGCCGCTTGTAATGATTGTAGACCGCTACTGAAAGTACTTTCTTGGCATGTTCCTGGCCGATGACAAACTCGTCCAGGAATGCGTGAATCTTGTGTGGGTTGGGTAAGTGGTCGCGGTCTTTGCTGCTGCTGTCTTCCAGTTCTTCGCGAATGATGTCATTGCAGAGCTCAACACATTCGTCACAGATATAGACACTGGGGCCGGCTATGAGCTTGCGAACCTCATGCTGGCTTTTGCCGCAGAATGAGCAATAAAGAATTTTTCCGTCTGTGCTTTTGCGTTCGAGTTCAGTCATTTTTCTGTTTTAATGCTCTTTCATCAGAAAGAAGAATATCGCAGTGAAAATATTAGCTTTTTTTACTCTGCAAGTCGACTGCCCTGGTACTTAACACCTGGTCTATCAAACCATACTCTTTGGCCTGCTCGGCGCCCATGAAGTTGTCCCGCTCGGTATCAACTGCGATTTTGTCGACTGTTTGACCGGTGTGTTTGGCCAGAATCTCATTCAGCAGTCCGCGTGTTTTGAGAATTTCACGCGCGTGAATGTCGATATCTGATGCCTGACCCTGATAACCACCCAGCGGCTGATGAATCATCATGCGCGAGTGCGGCAGACAAAAGCGCTTGCCTTTGGCGCCGGCTGCCAGCAGCAAAGCTCCCATACTCGCGGCCTGACCAACACACATAGTGGCAACATCACAACGAATGAACTGCATGCAATCGTAGATTGCCATTCCGGCGGTTACAACACCACCGGGGCTGTTGATGTAGAGGTTGATGTCCTTATCAGGATTTTCGGACTCAAGAAAGAGTAGCTGGGCAACCACCAGGTTGGCCATCTGGTCTTCAATGCCACCAACGATGAATATGATCCGTTCTTTGAGCAAACGGGAGTAGATGTCATAAGCCCGTTCACCGCGTGAACTCTGCTCGATGACCATCGGTACCAGATTGAGTGCCTTGGTTTCCATGTTCCCCATCATACCACTTTGCCCTGTTACCCTATCCTGCCAACTGGTTGGGTAACTCATCCCTGCCTGTCCAATTACAATTCAATCCCGGTAAGCTCTATCGTGCAGCCATTGTTGCGGCGGAGATCACCTCTTTGAACTTCATCGCCTTGGGCGACACTTTAGCGTTTTCCAGCACCCAGTCAACCACTTGTTCTTCGAGCACAATATTTTCAACCTGCGCGGTCAGCTGCGGGTTGCCATAGTACAGCTGGATGACCTCGTTTGGATCTTCGTAAGTCTGTGCGATGGTTTCGATCGCGTTCCGCACCCGCGCCTGGTCGATGCGAATATTGTTCTGGCGCGAGATTTCACCCATCAGCAATCCTGCCCGCACTCGATCACCGGCCTTGCCCATAAAAGCTGCAGCTTCTCCCGGCGCTGGCTCACAGCCTGCCTGCGACGCAAGCCGCGCTGCCAGACTGGCAGCTTCCTGGCGAACCAGGCCTTCGGGCACTTCCAGATCAGGCATCAGACTGAGCAGCTTGCCGATGATCTGCACTTTCGCCAGTGAAGTGGCCGCCTGCTTCAACTCACGCTCCAGATTGCTGCGGATTTCCTTGCGCAGGGTATCGATACTGGCATCCTCAATACCAAAACTCCGGATGAAGTCCTCATCCACTTCGGGCAAGCGGGCTTCCGAAACCTTGGTTACCTTCAGCTCTACCCGGGCCTGCTTGCCAGCCAGAGCTTTCTCACGGAAGTTTTCGGGGAATGCGAGCTCAGCTTCTGACTCGTCCCCTGCTCGCATATTGTTCAATGTGGCTTCGAGGCTATCAAAACCGGATGCACCCATGGCAATTGCCAGCAGCTGGTGGCCGTTTTCAGGCACCCTGCCGGCCTCGGTATGGGCAACATATTCGAATAAAACCTGGTCATTGTTCTCTGGCTTGCGCTCAACGGCTACCCACTGGCGGCGCTGTTCACGCAGGGTATTGAGCATATCGTCAACATCTTCATCGGCCACATCGGCCTGCGGACGTTCCACCTCCAGACCGGAAACGTCAACCTCGCCTACTTCCGGGTAGATTTCCAGCAGAGCGCTGAAGGTCAGGTCGCCTTTGGAGAGATCTTCGGGCAGCTGATCAACCTGGGGCATGGAAGCCGGACGCAGGTTCTGGTCGCGTATGGCTTTCTGCAGACTGGCCTGCATGGCTTCATTGGCTATTTCTGCCTGCACCTGCTTGCCGTAGCGCTGACGCACTACGCTCATAGGCACACGGCCGGGCCGAAAGCCTTTGATCTTGACCTGTTTACTGAGCTCCTGCAGGCGACTATCGACCTTTTGCTGAATCTCAGTTGCCGGGATCTGAACGGTGACACGGCGTCCAAGTCCACCAGTATTTTCTACAGAAACTTGCATAGCTTTATCCGGTAAGAAGATGTCTTTGAAGGAAATATACCAGTGTATCGGCCTGTTTTCTCAATCTGGTGCGAAAGGGGAGACTCGAACTCCCAAGGGTTCCCCCACTGGAACCTAAATCCAGCGCGTCTACCAATTCCGCCACTTTCGCTGGCTTGTGGTGCCTGAAACTGGTGGGCCATGTAGGACTCGAACCTACAACCAATAGATTAAGAGTCTACTGCTCTACCAATTGAGCTATGGAGGCGAGGAAGTTTTTCAACGATGGCCGCCGAGTCATTATTTCGCCGACCGCAGGAGGGCGGATTCTAGGGCGTCGGGGGCAGGACGTCAATTCGGTTGACGGTTGTTCGGTTGAC
>JANOGQ010000529.1:0-1532 GCA_031406105.1 Lysobacterales bacterium
CCGGCCGAGCGACTCTGTGTTGGATACAGGTGTGGTGCCAGGGCATAAAGACCGACCATGGAGCCGAACATAAAAAAGCCAAGGCAGACTGCCACGATCACCATCACACCGATCTGGCCAGAGATTTGCGCGAACAGAATCATCAGAATGGCGGTGAGCGCCACATAAACCTGGATCAGCCGTAGCAAAGGCAGGCGCGAAGACATGTACCCCAGGAGCAAGGAGCCCATGACTCCTCCGATGTTCAGGATAATGCCCCCTGAAATGCCTTGTTGTGCAGAGAGGCCTGAGTCGACCAGGATTTTCGGAGTCCAGCTCATGACGAAATAGAAAGCCAGCATCATTACAAAGAAGGCTATGCAAAGCAGTATGGTTCGATTGCGCAACAGGGAATTTGAGAACAGATCTGCATATCCGGTTTTCACACTGACTGACGACATGGACACCGCAGGTAAATGATCAACCTCCGAGCGCCCCATGCGTGAGAGTAGCTGGTTGATCTGCTGCAAAGCGTCTGGCGGTCTGTTGCTCAGCAGGTAATCCAGTGACTCGGGCAAAAATTTCCAGACCAGCGGAATCATGGCGAAGGACGCGCCCGCCCCCAGCACAAAGGCTGAGCGCCAGCCAAACTCTGCAATCAGAAACACCGTCAGTATTCCGCCCAGGGTCGCACCGATGGGGTAGCCAGTCTGCAGGAAACTCACCCAGAAACTGCGCCAGCGCAGAGACGAGTACTCGGACACAATGGTATTCAAGCCGGGCAGAATTCCCCCAATACCCCAAGCCGGTAAACAACCGCAAAGCCGTGAGCTGTGCAACATCCCGACTGAAAGCTGACAACAACATGCCGCTGGAAATCACCAGCAGACAAAGCAAAATCAGCTTGCGACGTCCGATCTTGTCAGCCAGCGGCCCCAGCAATAAGGAACCCAGGGCCATTCCCAGCAAGCCGGAGCTGAGCAACCAGCCCAGGGACGCATTGGAGAGTTGCCACTCGGCAGAAATGGACGGTGCCGCGAAAGCGATCACCAGCACATCAAACCCATCCATCATGTTGATCACAATACAGACCATGATCGCCATGATCTGGAAGCGGCTCATAGGGCCATAATCAACTTGAGAGATGATGTTCATGGAGTGCTGAAGCTTACACTCTAATCGAGGCTTTTTTCCTGCTTCGGCCGCTGCTGATTGTTGTAACGCAAGAGCCAGTCGAACAGGTCATTACCCTCGTAAACACGTTTCCAGGCATCGTGATCCATGTCTTCGTGAACAGTGAATCGCAGCACCGGAAGTTGTGCATCTTCCAGTGCTCGTGCCGTCTGGTACAGCCAGTGAGGCTTGATCACTGCGTCTTTGCCTCCGCCGAACATCCACACCGGGATTTTCGCAGCTGCGATGCTGGCTGCCTGATCCATCGTGCCCACGCCTACGATCGGCGCAATGGCGGCCCACCGATCCGGATACTTGGCTGCCATGTGGAAAGTCCCAAAACCGCCCAGGCTGATGCCCGTCAGGTAGACCCGACTGCC
>JANOGQ010000535.1:0-5932 GCA_031406105.1 Lysobacterales bacterium
TACGAAGTGCGCCGGGAATTGATCCGCGATCGACGTGTGGTAATTGCAGGCCCACCGGGACAGGCCATGCGGCGCCTCGACACCCTGGCCTTCCTGCACTGGACTCTGCCCCGTTTGCTCAAGATATTCGATGAATTCCCCGAACGATTGTTGATCGTTGGTGCCCGTGATGATATGTGGCGCGGTGCTTTATCCGGGCCTGCCTCGCTCTATCTGCATACCGAACGACCACTGATCAGCGAGAACGGCACCTCTACCCTGCTGCACGAACTGGTCCATGTGGCTACCAGTGGTGCCCATCAGCGTGATGACTGGCTGGTAGAAGGCCTGGCGGAATACTACGGCCTGGAAATACTGCGGCGCAGCGGTGGCATCAGCCGCAAGCGTTTTGACCAAACCATGCAGTGGCTGGCTGACTGGGCTGAGCGGGAAGATGGCCAGCTGCGCTCTCCTTCCAGCGGCCCTCACACGGCGCGGGCCGTACTGTTGCTGGGGAACCTTGCAGCGGAACTCAAAGAGAACGAAGCTGGCAACCTTGACTACATTGCACAGGAATTGGCCGATTCAGGCGATATCACCGGCCAACACCTGCTGTTACTGGTAGAAGAAGCTCTGGGTGGTAAGAGCACCCTGTTGCGCAAGGCACTGGCAGAATAAGCATGACCGGCGTTTTTCTACCCAGCATGAAAAAATCCGGGTTGATGAGCTTGCTGCGCCGCTTTCATCCTCGTCAGTTGATCAAGTGGACGATCTACATTCTGCTGCTGATGAATTTTTTCTATTACGCCTGGGACGAGTGGGTCATGGCGCAACACGGTCTGCGCCAGGGTGGCAGCCTGCATGAATGGCTTGTAGCCTTTACCACCACGATTGATGAATTGGCCTGGTTCGGCTTGTTATTCCTGTGGGAGCTGGAAACTTACTGGTTACCCTACGACTGGCACCAACCCTGGGCCGAAAGGGCCATGACAGTATTGCGCCTGATCTGCTACGTCTTCATTATCAATACGGTGGTTTCGCGTGTCATCGATTTCAACTCCATAGCCGGTCTGCAAGCCCTGGCAGATGTCAACTCACCCTGCCAGCTGCCAGAGCAGGAATGGTCTTACACCTATAACCTTGATTACACCCTGATTGATCGCAGCAATTGTGGTTCCTTCTCGGCCGATACGCAGTGGTTCGCAGTGGAGAGTACCGCCATTACCGATACGGCCGGACTTAAGCTCGAACGCTTCAGCCGCTACATTGATCTGCAGGATGCCATCACCTGGTTGCTGGTGATGTTTTCTATCGAGATCGCCATCTGGTTACAGGCTCGCGAGATCACCGGCGGGCCATTGATGCTGGCCAGTTATGCCGCCAAGACTTTTTACGGATTGTTGTTCTTCCATGCTGCCACCTGGGTGTGGAATGGCCATTGGGTTTATGGCTGGGACCAGGTGTTGTGGATATTGGGATTCCTGGCTATTGAAATGAACGTCAAGGACTGGCGTGAAGAGTTGCAGGAGGAAGATGCGGAGTCATTGCCCGCCCTTCACAGTACAGCGAAGGAGCCTGTATGAGCCGACCCGTGTTTCCCGCTGTGGCAGAAGTGCGCCAGTTGACCGCAGGTATGAGTATGACAGTACCACCAGAGTGGCAGGATCGAAATGGCCACGTCAACGTGCAGTATTACCTGACGCTTTATGAACTCGGGGGCTATGATGTGCTGGAAGAATTCGGCCTGGCAAGAGATTACTTTGAACAAACCCATTATGGTCTGTTCGATTTTGAGCACCATCTCAGCTTCCGTGCCGAAATCCATGTGGGCGATCGGATCAGCACCTATAACCGCATCCTGAATATGCATCATAAACGCTTTCACGGTATGTACTTTATCGTCAATGACAGCCGTGATGAGTTGGCTTGCACGATTGAATACATTACGGCGGGTGTGGATCTGCAAAGCCGCCGTACCCGTGATTTCCCGCAAGAACTTTACCAGGGGATGCAGACTATCCTGCAACGCCACCAGGCACTGACATGGCCGGCACCGGTTTGTGGTGCCATGGTTATTTGATAAGGCTCTTTAGCGGCCTCAGTTTGCAGAAAATCCTTCGAGGAAAGATTGCAGGTTATCGCCTAACTCAGCGCTGAGGTAACCACCTTCCTGGACCAGCAAGGTGGGTAACTCCAGCGCGGCGATCCGGTGGGCAATTTTGCCGAAGCCAGCGGTACTGATGGCCAGACCCTGGAAGGGATCAGTCTCGTGTGCATCGAGGCCCAAAGACACAACCAGGGCACCGGGCGCAAACGCTTCGATGCGGCCCAAAGCCTTGCCCAGCTCATCCAGGTAGTCCTTGTCGCCGGTTCCGCGCGGCAAGGGAAGGTTGAGGTTATAACCCAGGCCAGCTCCTTCTCCCCGCTCTGCAGCATGTCCCCAGAAGAAGGGATAAAAGCGCTGTGGATCCACATGCAGTGAAACCGTCAGCACGTCGCTACGCTGGTAGAAAATATCCTGTGTGCCATTGCCGTGATGCACATCAATATCCAGTATGGCCACCCGGCCAAATTCGGCCAGCAATTCCTGCGCTGCAATGGCACTGTTATTCAGATAACAGAAACCTGCTGCAAAATCTTTGCCGGCATGATGACCGGGCGGACGACAGAGCGCATAGGCGCTGGCTTCATCCTCCAGCAACAAAGCCGCACCTTGTAAAGCAGTGTGTGCACTGGCCAGCGCACTGTCCCAGGTGGTGGCGGCAATCGGACAGCCGGTATCCAGCATGTGGAAACCGGCCTGCCCCACCGCGGATGCCGGGTAGCTGCCATCGCGCCGGTCGGGATGGATATTGGGCACGACTTCTGCAGAAGCGCCATCGATATAGCACCAGCGCCGATAGATGTTCTGTAAAAACTGCAGGTACTCCGGGGTATGCACGGCAGCCAGCGGCTCCAGCCCTGCATCTTCCGGCTCAAGCAATTCCAGCCCTGCGGCAAGGGCAGCCTGCAACAAGCGATCCGCTCGCTGCGGCACTTCCGGATTCGCCTGTGGCGCACCGGACGACAGAAAATGCTGCGGAAAATGGGCTTTCTGCAAATCGGAAAAAATGACTTTCATGGTAGTTCTGCCGCCTGGCTGTTATGGCCTGGATTCTGTTGCAAAGCCTCAAAGGCCTGGCCCCAGGCCTTGTAGATGCAATCGCGCTCTGCCTGGATCAACCCTGCATGGCTATAAAACGAACGGGCTGCCTGGTTATCCTTGTCCACCGCCAAACGCATGAACACCGCACCCTGCCCGGCAGTCAGCCGCGCGGTTTCCGCCAGCAAGCGACGCCCCAGTCCGGTTCCGCGAGCCCTTTGATCCACAAAGATGTCCTGCACGTATACGCCACGCTTACCGGCCCAGCTGGAAAAGCTGAAGAAATACAGGCACAAACCCAGAGGCTCACCGGCCTGCTCTGCGATCAAGGCCTCAAAACACGGCGGATCGTTGAAGCCGTATTGCAGAAAATCTTGCGGGCGACTGCGCACCTGTTCCGCCATGCCCATACCGGTAGCCAGCGCCAGGATCATGGCATGCATGCTGCCTGCATCTGCTGCAGTGGCTGCACGAATCACGATTTCTTCAGGCTGGCTCATATCCGCTTCAGGCAAGCGCCCGGCTGTTCAGCCCCTGCCCTTGAGCAAAGGCCTGCAGGCTGTCATCCAGGCCATTGAGTATCTCGGCAATCTCTGCGTCGTTGATGGTCAGAGGTGGGCAGATCATGAAATGGTCGCCTTCGAGGCCGCCTCGCGTGCGTCGCGAATAGATGATCAGGCCGCGCTGATAAGCCTGTTCCACCAGTTCAACATGAGCGTTAAGGCTGACGGGCAGTGGCTTCATGGTTTGCCGCTCAGCCACCAACTCAAATGCCAGCAATAGACCCTTGCCGCGTACATCACCGATCATTTCGTAACGCGACATCAGCTCCTGCAGCCCGGCCTTGAGTTTATTGCCTTGCTGTTCCGCCGCCTGCGCCAGCTTCTGCTCCTGTACTTCCTGCAAAACTGCCAGGCCAGCAGCGCAAGCCAGCGGATTACCTGCATAGGTATAGCCGTGGGCAAAACCACCGTTGGCCATGACAGCATCGACGATATGGCGTTGTGCAGCCATGGCACCCAGAGGCGCATATCCTGCGGCAAAACCTTTGGCCATGGCCATGATGTCCGGTTGATAATTCCAGTGCTCGGCAGCCATGAACTTGCCGGTGCGCCCGGCGCCGGTCATGACTTCATCCAGTATCAGCAGGATGCCGAACTCACGGCAGATCTGCTGCACCTTGCGGTGCCAGCTATCTGGCGCAACCAGGGCACCGGTGGACGCGCCACCTATGGGCTCCATGATAAAGGCCAGCACCGTATCCGCACCTTCCTCGAGAATTTTATCCCGCAGCATACCGGCATAACGCTCACCGCGCTGCTCCAGGCTCAGTTCGTCCTGATCAAGGTAGCAGGTGGGTGCAGGAATCTTCGGCATGGTCGCCATCATCGGCGCAAAAGGCTGGGTGAATTGCTTCATGCCGGTGACCGAGGCGGCCCCAAGCGTAGAACCGTGATAGGAGGGGAATAAGGAAATCACTTTCCAGCGCCCTGGCTGTCCCTGGGTGAGTGCGTACTGGCGCGCCAGTTTCAGGCAGCTTTCCACAGCTTCTGAACCGCCCGATACGAAGAAGATGCGGTCCATGCCCGGCGGCATCAGTGACGCGGTCAAAGCGGCCAGCTCTTCTGCCGGTTCATTCTCGAAATGCAGGCGATAGCCGAAAGTGGCCTTGTCCATTTGCCGCTTCATGGCAGCCAGAACGCGCGGATTGGAGTGGCCGATGTTCGACACCATGGGGCCGCTGGAGGCGTCCAGGTAACGCTTGCCATTTACGTCCCAGAGATAAACACCTGCTGCGCGATCCAGACGTGGCCTGGGTGCGCTGGTCTGGTAGAAAAGATGACTTTCAGATTCTGCTTTCATCCCCAGCCTCGGCAGGAATTCTCGATTCGCCATCACTCCCGGCTGCCGATTCAACCTCGATTTTGTAAATGGTAAAACCGGTAAAGCCGTACAGCAATGACACCAGCGGATTGATCAGCTTGAACAAGGCGTAAGGCAGGTAGGCAAAGGTGGCAACGCCCAGCGTGCTGGCCATGAATGCACCACAGGTGTTCCACGGCACCAGCGGTGAAGTCAGCGTACCGGCATCTTCAAGGGCGCGAGACAGGTTACGCGCCTTCAGCCCGTGCTTGCGGAACTCTGCACGATACATGCGTCCGGGCAGGACGATGGACAGGTACTGATCAGCAGCGACGATATTCATGCCACGCAAGTCACCAGCACCGAAGCCATAAGAGCACCGGTGGATTTGGCAGACTTCAGGATGGATTGAATCAGTCGCACCAGCATTCCGGCATGTTTCATCACCGCGCCGAAAGCCAGCGCGCAAATGATCAGCCAGATGGCGGATAGCATGCTGCTCATGCCACCGCGGCTGAGCAGTGAATCAATGTCTTCATTACCGGTTGCGGAAACATAAGCACTGCCGAATGCTGACCACACGCCTTTCAGCATGGCCAGCGGTGCCGGTAATTCCGGCGACGCTGCAAATGCCAGCACCTGGTGGGGTTGCAGGATCACCGCCATCAAGCCGCCCAACAGCGCCCCGAACATGATGGTTGGAAAGGCCGGAAATTTCTTCACGGCCAGGATGAATACGGCGATCAGCGGCAGCAGGGTCCAGACACTGATGTTGAAGGTATCCTGCAGATGATCCAGCGAACCCAGGCTGACCGCCGATTCAGGACTGACATCGGCATTCAATCCAATAAAGAGAAAAATAAGCATGGCAATAAAGTATGAAGGCATGGTGGTAGAGACCATGTGGCGGATATGAGTGAACAACTCAGAACCGGCTACTGCGGGCGC
>JANOGQ010000525.1:0-1862 GCA_031406105.1 Lysobacterales bacterium
TGCCGGATGGCATCGTCACCACCGACGCACGGCGCGATGTCGAGCTCGATGACAGTGACGCCGTGTTGTTGCTGCTGGACACCTACCAGGACCGGCAGAACGGGTTTGTTTTTGGCACCAACCCATCGTCCCGGCAATTTGACGGCCAGGTTACCCGTGAGGGATCAGGTGGAGGGTTCGGTTCCAGTGGCGGCTTCAACAAGAATTGGGATGGGGTCTGGGAGGTGCAGACGCAACGTGGCGATTTTGGCTGGAGCGCCGAGTTCGCTATTCCGTTTACCACACTGCGTTATGCCGGCGGTGAGGTGCAGAACTGGGGCCTGAACGTGCAGCGCAACATCCGCCGCCGCAACGAGACATCCTATTGGGCTCCCTTACAACGCCAGTTTGACCTGTTCCGCGTATACGACGCCGGCCAGCTCACCAACCTGGTTGTGCCGCCGCAACGCAACCTGCAATTCATCCCCTATGTGCTGACTTCCTTCACTGACGTTGGCGATACAGGTAGCGACACTGACATTGAAGCGGGCTTCGACGTCAAGTACAGCCTGACCCCAGCCTTAACCCTGGACCTCACCTACAACACGGATTTTGCCCAGGTCGAGGTAGATGATGTGCAGATCAACCTCGACCGCTTTAACCTTTATTTCCCGGAGAAGCGACCCTTCTTCCTGGAGAATGCGGGGCAGTTCACTGTGGGTGATCCGGGTAATATCGAGCTGTTTTTCAGCAGAAGCATCGGTATTTCAGAGGATGGCGATGTAATTCCCATAGAAGGCGGCGCCAGGGTTTCGGGCAAGGCCGGACGCACCAACCTGGGCTTCTTGTACATGCGAACCGAAGACCTGGACGCAACTGCCACACCAGCAGACGATTTCATGGTGGGGCGGGTCAGCCAGGAGTTCGATAACCGGTCTTCACTGGGTGGCATTTTTGTGGCGCGAAACCCAACCGGGACTTATGCAGACCTGGACGGCGAGGACCTGGGCGGGGACAACCAGGCCTATGGCCTGGATGGCCGGCTGGGGATTGGCGAGTACGGCCTGTTGTCGGGTTTCTTTGCAAAGACCTCCACTCCAGGTTTGTCGGATGATGATCATGCCGGCATGATCAATGGTGCATATGACTCAGAGCGCTGGTCCTGGAACCTGGCCTATACCGAAGTCGCTGCGAATTTCAATCCGGAAGCCGGCTTCCTTACCCGCAATAATTTTCGCAGCCCGTCGGGATACCTCATGCGACGAATCCGGCCGGCAGACAACCGCTTCAAGCTGCATGAGATTCGTCCCCATGTTTCGTATTCCGTGTTTGAAGACTTCGACGGTTTCAAGGAAAACGCCTTCCTGCACATCGACTCGCACTTTGAATTCAAGAGCAGTGCCGAAATCCACACAGCCGTTAACTTCAAGCAGGATGGCCTGATTGAGCCATTCGAGATCTATCCCGGAGTCATCGTGCCTGCCGGCAGTTATCACAACCACGAATTTGCACTGGTGTTGCAATCAGACGCAGGCAAACCAATCAACATGGGTGTGCGCATCACGGATGGCGGTTTTTTCAACGGCGATCGCCTGGCCCTTGCGCCTTATTTGAACTGGCGCCTCGGTGACAATTTCAGCACTTCGCTGGAGTGGTCGCGCAACGATGTGGAGCTGGATACCGGCGACTTCGTCGCCAATCTGGGGCGCCTGCGTCTCAGCTGGTCCTTTACACCGCGGTTAACCCTGCAAGCCTTGATGCAATACAACGATGTATCGGAAAACTGGTCATCGAACCTGCGATTTTCCTGGCTGCGCACCGCCAACACCGGCCTGTTTGTCGTTCTCAATGACCTGGAGGGGTTCGGTGAATACGACGGTGAC
>JANOGQ010000553.1:0-5891 GCA_031406105.1 Lysobacterales bacterium
ATCGGCGCTCCTGCACGATCAACTCCACCACAGCCTGGCCTAAACCCTTGATAGCACCGAGGCCATAAAGGATGGATGCATCATCCTCCACGGCGAATACATATTGTGACTGGTTTACATCCGGAGCTTGCAGGCGCAGCCCCAACTCCCGGCAGTCGTGAATGATCTCATCCAGTTTGTCGGTGTTATGCAGATCAGCCGAAAGCACCGCCGCCATGAAAGCCGCCGGATAGTGGGTTTTGAGCCAGGCGGTCTGGTAAGACAGCAGCGCATAGGCTGCTGAGTGCGACTTGTTGAAACCGTAACCGGCAAATGTTTCCATTTGGCTGAAAATTTTCTCAGCCAGCTGTGCGCCCACGCCTCGCTCAGTGGCGCCTGCCACGAAGATCAATTTCTGTTCGGCCATTTCGGAAGGCTTTTTCTTGCCCATGGCACGCCGCAATATATCGGCGGCGCCCAGCGAATAGCCGGCCAGATCCTGGGCGATCTGCATCACCTGTTCCTGATAGAGGATGACGCCGTAGGTGGGTTTAAGCAGGGGCTCCAGTCTTGGATGCAGGTACTGCACCTGTTTGCGGCCGTGTTTGCATTCTATGTATTCGCCGACCATGCCGGAATCCAGCGGGCCAGGGCGGAACAGCGCTACCAGGGCCACAATTTCGGCAAAACTGTCAGGCACCAGTCTGCGGATCAGATCTTTCATGCCGCGTGATTCCAGCTGAAAGACCGCGGTGGTTTTGCACGCCTGCAGCAGCGCAAATGTAGCCACGTCATCGGCAGGCAATTGTTCCAGCAGGATGGGCTGCTGGCCTTGTTCCTGTCGCTGTCGGTTGATGGTTTTCAGGGCCCAGTCGATGATCGTCAGCGTGCGCAGGCCGAGGAAGTCGAACTTCACCAGGCCTATGGCTTCCACGTCGTCCTTGTCAAACTGGGTAACCACGCTGCCGCCGATGGATTCACAGAACAGCGGGCTGAAATCGGTCAGTGGAGTAGGCGCAATCACCACGCCTCCGGCGTGCTTGCCGGCATTGCGGGTCAGGCCCTCCAGCGACAGTGCCAGATCCAGAATACCGCGGGTATCTTCCTCTTGCTCATAGCGCTGCTTCAGTTGTGGTTCATCTTCCATAGCCTGGCTCAGGGTGATGCCCAATGTCAGTGGAATCAGCTTGGCAATGCTGTCTACGAATCCATAACCATGTCCAAGCACACGACCACAGTCTCGTACCACTGCCTTGGCTGCCATGGTGCCAAAGGTGATGATCTGCGAAACCTGGTCGCGACCATAGGTACGGGCAACGTAGTCTATGACCTGGTCGCGCTTTTCCATGCAGAAATCGACATCGAAATCGGGCATGGAAATACGTTCCGGGTTGAGGAAACGTTCAAACAGCAAATCATGTTGCAGTGGATCCAGATCGGTGATGCCCAGCACCCAGGCCACCAGTGAGCCTGCACCTGAGCCTCGCCCCGGCCCTACGGGAATATCCTGTTCCCTGGCCCAGCGGATAAAGTCAGCAACAATCAGAAAGTAACCGGGAAAGCCCATGCGGTTGATCACCGCCAACTCCAGTTCCAGTCGGGCTGTGTATTCAGAGCTGTCAAATCCTGCAGCCTGAATTTTTTTCTGCAGGCGGGCATGCAGGCCTTTTTCCGACTCAATCCGCAGGAAGCTTTCCACATCCATGCCATTCGGAGTCGGGAATGCAGGCAGGTGATACTGGCCGAACTCCAATTGCAGGTTGCAACGCTGGGCAATCAGATTGCTGTTCTCAATGGCCTCTGGGATATCTGCGAACAGTGCCGCCATCTCTGCCGGGCTTTTGAGATATTGCTCTGCAGAATAGGGGCTTTCCCTGCGCCGGTCAGTTAATAGCCGACCTTCCTGGATGCAGACTCTGGCTTCGTGCGCTATGTAACCTGTGCGATCGAGAAAGCGCACATCATTGCTGGCGACCACCGGGCAGCCGGAGCGAGCGGCCAGGTCCAGCAGCAGGGACTCGATGCGTTTTTCCTTATCCCGTCCGGTCCGCTGGATTTCCACATAAAACCGGTCAGGAAAAATTTGCATGCTGGCTTGCAGTAATTGCCGGGCGCGATTGGGGTGATTGTTCAGAACAGCCTGGCCGATCTCACCCTCATAGCCGCCAGACAGTGCGATTAATCCGTCCGCATATTGTGCAATCCAGTTATGTTCACATTGCGCTACGCCGTGTTGCTGGCCTTCCAGGTAGGCCCTGCTCAAAAGTCGGCACAAGTTGAGATAGCCGATGCGGTTCTGGCACAAAAGTACCAGGCGACTTAAAGAGTTCGGGTCGTCCGCTGAACGAACCAGCACATCGGCACCCACAATGGGCTTGATGCCAGCCTGCTCGGCTGCCTGGTAAAACTTCACCAGGCTGAACAGATTGTGCTGGTCGCTTACAGCAATCGCAGGCATGCCAAGACTGTGCACGCGTTCTAACAGCTGATTTATGCGTATGGTGCTGTCCACCAGCGAATATTCGGTGTGCAGGTGCAGATGAACAAAAGGCAAGGGCATGGATGCAGCGGATTCCGTTCAATTGTGTAAAGCGTTGACAAGCGTTTCATTGTATACGCCCCTCCCGAAACGGCAAGGAGCACTCTGGCCGGACACTGATACCCGGAGTGCCGGATCAACTGGAAGCAGATCAAACGGCAGTCCGCGAGCCTTTTTTTGACAAAATGGTTCTCTGCGCCCATCGACCTGTGGTAAATTGCGCGCCCCGCATTCGCATAGATACAGCATGTGGGCCTGGCGGCCGAACCGCCTGGAATCAGGGCGCGTAGCTCAGCGGTAGAGCACTGTGTTGACATCGCAGGGGTCACAAGTTCGAACCTTGTCGTGCCCACCAATTCTCCAGAAGCCGGATTTATCCGGCTTTTTTTACACGCAGGCTCGATAAATGCTATCAACCCGCATGATCAAGCTTTGATCTGTGGCTTATTGCCATTACAATGAAGCCATGAACATACGGACGCGAACTACCGCTTAGGCAGCCCGCATCGCAAGGCGAATCCGAAAGGGCGCTTTGCGCCCTTTTTTAGGGAAGCTCTGATTAATTCCTCCCTGAATTATCAGAGCACGCAAAACAGAAAATGTCATTTTTGTTTTGCTACATTTTCAATGATTTGCAATCATTGAAAATGGCGGCACATCCTTATGCCGCGGAAACTCTGAATAAATCAGAGTTTCCTTAGTTGGGGTCAGAGGAAACAGGATAACTCATGCCCATCATTACACTACCCGATGGCAGCCAGCGCAGCTTTGACCAGCCAGTGAGTGTGCTGGACGTAGCAGCCGCGATTGGCCCCGGCTTGGCCAAGGCCACGCTGGCAGGCGCTATAGACGGTCAGCTCAAGGATGCCCGGCACCTGATAGAGGCAGATGCCAGCCTGCGCATCATTACGTCCAAAGATCCGCAAGGACTTGAAATAATCCGGCACTCCAGCGCCCACCTGCTGGCTCAGGCAGTAAAGCGCCTGTATCCGCAAGCGCAAATCACCATAGGGCCCGTGATTGCAGATGGCTTTTACTATGATTTTTCTTATCCGCCCGGTTTCAATGAGGAAGACCTGGACCGCATTGCAGCCGAGATGCGTCGTATTGCCAAGGATGCTTTGCCAGTCCATCGTGAATTGATGGGTCGTGGTGAAGCCATTCAGTATTTTCGCCAGGAAGGTGAAAACTACAAGGCCGAAATCATCGAGTCCATTCCCGCAGGAGAGCAAATCAGCCTTTACCGCCAGGGAGATTTCATTGACCTCTGCCGCGGACCGCACGTACCCGACACGGGCCGCCTGGGTGAATTCAAACTGATGCGCCTGGCGGGCGCTTACTGGCGCGGCGATAGCAAGAATGAAATGCTGCAGCGCATTTACGGCACCGCCTGGGCCAACAAGAAGGACCTCGAAGATCATCTGCACCGCCTGGAAGAGGCGGAGAAGCGCGATCATCGCCGCCTGGGAAAACAACTGGGCTTGTTTCATTTTCAGGAAGAAGCGCCAGGCATGGTGTTCTGGCACGACAAGGGTTGGCGTATTTATACGCAGATCCAAAGCTACATGCGTGGCAAGCTAAGGGCTAATGGCTACCAGGAAGTGAATACACCGGCGGTAGTGGACATTTCCCTTTGGCAGAAATCCGGACATGCCGAAAAATTCATCGACGACATGTTCATCACCGAATCCGAAAACCGCACCTATGCAGTCAAACCGATGAACTGCCCTTGTCATGTGCAGATCTTCAATCAGGGCCTGGTGAGCTACCGCGATTTACCTTTGCGTCTGTCCGAATTTGGCTCCTGCCATCGCAACGAACCATCCGGTGCTTTGCATGGCTTAATGCGGGTCAGGGCGTTTGTACAGGACGATGCGCATATTTTCTGTACTGAAGATCAGATACAGCAGGAATCTGCCAGCTTCATTGCCCTGTTGTATGAAATCTATCGCGAATTTGGTTTCGCTGAAGTGCTGGTGAAATTGTCCACCCGGCCGGAGAAACGCATTGGCGATGATGCCCAGTGGGATCTGGCTGAAAAGACCCTGGCCGCAGCGCTGGATCAGGCTGGCATCGAGTGGAAAGAAAATCCCGGTGAAGGGGCTTTTTACGGTCCGAAGATCGAATTTTCGCTGAAAGACACGATCGGCCGGGTCTGGCAGTGCGGTACTTTGCAGGTGGATTTCTTCATGCCCGGTCGTTTGGGTGCTGCTTATATCGATGATTCCAGCGCGCGCCGGGTACCGGTAATGTTACACCGTGCCATTCTGGGTTCTCTGGAACGTTTTATCGGTATTCTGATTGAAAATTATGCTGGTGCATTCCCCGCCTGGTTGGCGCCGGTTCAGGCAGTGGTGCTGAACATCAGCGAAAAGCAGAATGATTACTGCAAGTCTGTCTCCCAAGTGCTTAGAAATGAAGGCTTCCGGGTTGACGCAGACTTGAGAAACGAGAAAATCGGCTTTAAAATCCGCGAGCACACTCTGGCAAAGGTACCGTACCTGCTCGTAATCGGTGACCGGGAAGTTGAGAATGGCATGGTGGCCGTTCGTTCGCGTGCCGGTGATGATTTGGGCAGCATGAGCCCTGAGGAGTTTGCCAGGCGCCTGGCTGCAGATGTAAAGCAGCTTGGAATTAATTTAGGCAGCTCTGAATAACTCATCCTTGATTTATTCAGAGTTTTTTATTAACTGACAGGAGGATACCCACATCGCAACAGGTAAAGAGACGCGGCGCAATGATGAAATCACCGCACCGCAGGTTCGAGTCATCGACGCAGCAGGAGAGCAGGCCGGAGTGATGTCCATCAGCGCGGCATTGGGCCTGGCAACAGAAGCAGGAATGGATCTGGTCGAGATCGCGCCGAATGGCGAACCGCCGGTTTGCCGCATCATGGATTTTGGAAAATTCCGCTTTGAATCGCAGAAAAAAGCTCAAAGTGCCAAGAAAAAGCAGAAGCAAATCCAGATCAAGGAAGTCAAATTCCGGCCCAACACAGAAGTAGCCGATTTTCAGGTGAAAATTCGCAATGTGCGTCGATTTCTGGAGGAAGGCGACAAAGTTAAGATTACTTTGCGTTTCCGTGGCCGCGAAATGGCCCATCAGGAATTCGGCACGCTGATGCTGAAGCGTATTGAAACTGAATTGGCTGATGAAATCACTGTCGAGCAGTTTCCCAGAATGGAGGGGAGACAGATGGTGATGATGATCTCTGCCAAAAAGACCTGAAAACCCCACTACAGGGGTTTAAGCAGCGAAGAAGTCTGTTATACTGCGCGGCCATTTGCGGAGTAAGCCCCTTGGGTTGCTGCCGGAAAAGGTGCGTACAAGCGCTGCCAAGCCTATAAGTGTCATAGTCAGTCTGATTTGCACA
>JANOGQ010000559.1:0-2461 GCA_031406105.1 Lysobacterales bacterium
CCACTGGCAGCATACGCCGCGAAGCCAATGACCTGGGCATACCCTCGATCATTTACGAAGCGGGCGAGCCTGCACGCTTCGACCTGGACCAGATTGCCGCCGGCGTGCGCGGTATTGAGTCGGTCATGGCCTATCTGGACATGGTGGAAGGCATGGCGACCATGGAAGTGCCCGAATCGCGTATTTATACCCGCACCAGCTGGATACGTGTGCCATCGGGTTCTGGCGGTTACTTCTTTCCCACGGTTGAATTGGGCCAGCAAGTCAGCAAGGGTGATCGCCTGGGCACCATAGTTGATCCTTTGACCGACCGGCAAACCAGCATTGAATCAACATCAGATGGTGAGGTCATCGGCATGGCTGTGGCACAAATAGTGCTGTCAGGTTATGCACTGATACATCTGGGAATCAGCCACCGCTGAGGCGGATTGCTCAACGCCTGCCAGCTTTCTGTTCTTCTTCTTCGTAAATCTGTGAAGCGGTCTGCACTGCAGTCAGGGCCTCGCTGAATGGCACATGCTGGTCCAGCGGTGCTGATGCCCGGCGGGGTATGCGAGTGAGTATGTAAACAAAAATCAGCAGGTGAATCACCGCAGTATAGAGGTAAAGGCTGCTGGTGCTGAGCCAACTCATGCTGGCACCTGCCAGGAAGGGGCCGATAATAGCGCCGATGCCGTACATCAACAGCAAACCGCTGGATACCATGACATGCTCACCTGGCTCGGCATAATCATTCGAATGGGCCACCGCTACAGAATACAAAGGGAATGCGGTGGCACCCCAGGCAGCACTCAATGCGAACAGCATGGGAATTCCGAGACGGTCGTAAAACAGGCCCAAAGTCACGCCGATGCCGGCAGCCAGGATGGCCACAAAGGCCATGACAATGCGCCGGTCAGTTCTGTCCGACCAGTACCCCAGAGGCCATTGACCAGCGGCTCCGCCAAGCACAGCGGCCGTCATGAAGGTGGCCACGATCGATGCCTGATCAGACACACCAGCCGTAAACACCGGCGCCAAAGACCAGAAGGCACCATTGGCCAATCCCGAAGCCAGGCAGGCGAAGGCGCCAGCACGGGAAATGGCAAACAGCCTTTTGTAATCCAGCTGCACTGAGTCGGAATGCCGCGGTGTAGTGCTGGTAGACATGACCACCGGCACGGCAGCCAGCGAGACCAGCACTGAGGCAATGGCAAACAAGGTTAACCCAGCCGGATCATGAAACTGCAGTATCTGCTGTCCTACCGCCATCAGCGTCAGGCTGATGATGGTGTAGGCGGAAAATACCAGGCCACGATTATCATTGCTGGACCGTTCATTCAGCCAGCTTTCAATAACCACGTAGAGTATGGCAAAGCAGAATCCAGTGATCAGCCGCAACAGCCACCAGGCCCAGATGTTGACGAACAAAGCCAGGATGATGGGTGTGGCAGATGCAATCGCGGCCATGGCGGCAAACACCCGCACATGACCCAGCTTCTGCACCAGCCTTACACCCCGCAGGCAACCGATGGTGAAACCCAGAAAATAGGCGCCACCCATCAGGCCTATGCTTATGGTGGAAAAAGATTCAAGGTTGGCACGAAGTGGCACCAGGGTGCTTTGCAGGCCCTGACCTGCCAGCAGAATGGCAACGCCCAGCAATAACGAAGCAACCGGTGTGAGTGATCGAATCATGGGCGGCAATGATCCCGATTAATCCGGCCCGCGTCCAGCTGATAGTTGCGTCGATCAAAGGCTGGCTTCGGAATACAGGTAACAGCAGCCACCTTTGAAATTACCCACGCCATAGATGGTCTCAAGCTCAGCCTGGCATTAGTGTGGACTTGCAGCAGTGCGCATAAGCACTCAGTATATGAAATTATCCAAAAGAGAAATTTGTCCATTTGCAGCGCTTATAGGTTTTGGAAGCTCTGATTTTTGTTATGGAGTAAGTATTGATCTGTCGACTGTGTCTTTTAGCCCTGCTATTTTGCCACACTGTTGAGGCCTCAGATGTTTATAAAACACTGTTCCAGGCGCGTTTCGAGCCTGCTGCAGGCACTGCCTCGGCCAGTATCAAAATTACCCAGGATTCCGCGCTGTTGCGGGTTGTTGACTTCGCCGCACCGGCCACGCGCTTCAGCAATTTTACCGGTGATGGGAAAATACAGCAGCAGCATGGTCGGGTATTGTGGACGGTGCCGGCTAAAGGCGGAACGCTGCGCTACCAGGTCAAAATCGATCACCGCAGAGGCGAGGGCCATGATGCGCGGATAACGGAAACCTGGGCCATCATGCGCCTGGATAATCTGTTTCCCCCTGCCTACGTCAGGGCCCTGAAGGCTAGCCGCACACAATCCTCACTGCGGCTGCTGGGCCCTGAAGACTGGGTCTTTGAGACTCGCTATGGCTCTGCGAGCGGAACCCTGAAGCTCCCGCGCAGCGACAGAAATTTCAACCGCCCGACCGGCTGGCTGGC
>JANOGQ010000598.1:0-9192 GCA_031406105.1 Lysobacterales bacterium
AGGCCTTCGCGCTGTTCAAGGATCCGCGACTGCCGGCGGCGTATAAGGGCGACGACCGTGACGTCCTCGAGTCGGATACTTTCGACCACATCTACGAGGTCTGGGCCAGCTTGTCGCCGGCCGCACAGCAGATCATCGAGCCCTTCCTCATTCCACCGGCGTATGCCGGAAGCTGGGCCAGCCCGGCCGAGGCGGCCGCTCTCAGCTCGGCCGGGGCGGCGGCCGTCGGCTTCTCGCTACGGACCTGTAACCAGCCTACGCTGGATCCGAACTGGGCCTCCAGGCCGGCGACGAGCACGGGTTCATTCAAAGTCTGGTACGACACACGGGTTGCAGGTCAGGCGACGCTCGCATCGACGGTCCTCGCCGCAGCCGAGAACGTCGTGCGGCCGGCACTCGTGGATGGGCTCCAAATGCGCGCCCCACTCTCCGACCTCGCCAATGCGGGATGCAACGGTGGCGACGGCAGGCTCGACATCTATTTAGTCGACATGGCGAGCCACGGCCAGACCGCCGGCGACTATGGCGCCAACCTGCCGGTCGACTATGCCTGGAAACATCGGCCGGTCTTTCTCCTGCTTGATCACAACCTGTCGGACAAGGATATCAAGGGCACCCTCGCGCACGAGTTCATGCATGCGAGTCAATGGGCGTACCCGGTCGCCGGGATCAAGCTGGCGTATTCCTACCCGTGGCTCAAGGAAGCCACGTCGCAGTGGGCCATCGACTACGTCTATCCGACCCTGGTCGACAACTTCGAGCAGAAGAAGGTCAAGCCCTACATGGATCGACCCGACGCGCCCTTGAATACACAGATGTTGGGCCCGGGCCACGTCTATGGCAGCTATGTCTTCTTCCAGTTTCTCGCGAAGACCCTGACCCCGAGCGTCATCAAGGACATCTGGGAAAAGACGGTGCTGCAGTCCGACGAGCTTTTGGCTGTCGACTCCACCATCTCCGGCGGCTTCACCGAGCAGTGGCCGAAGTTCGCCAAGCTCCTGTGGAACCAGGATCCGGTGAATGGCAGTTCATTCGAGACCTGGGACTCACTCACCAAGATCCCCGAGCTGTACGCCGACTACACCTTGAAGCTGAATGGTCAGCCGCAAGCAACAGCAAATCTCAACGGCAACATCGAGCCTCTCGCCATTCTGTATTACCACTTCAAGTTCGCCGATCCGAACATCCGCTCGGTGAGCTTTCTCAATCACTTCTTCGCTGTCAACCCAGTGAACCCGTACAAGGTCAGCGTGCAGGCTTTCTACAAGAAGGTCGGCAGCATCTGGGAGTGGGAGCACTGGAGCGACGGCGGCTTGAATGAGCTCGTGAAGCCGTTTTGCCTCGATGTCGTCGCCGAGCGGCTCGATGAGCTCGTCATCGTCATCTCGAACAACAGCCCGACCGAGGAAGTGGCGGGTCTGCCCGACGCGCTCTCGCCACGCCTGTCTGCGTCCAATGTCGGCTGCTGGCGGTGGCAAGGGACCTCATCGGTCACCACGCACACGACGTCGGTTTTCCCCGCCACTGTTGGCGACGTGACCGCCGACGGCGCCGTGACTTTCGAGCGACAGACACCCAACCCGCAGACCCCTGCCGGCAATACCGTTCTGTTCTGGGTCGAGAGCGGCAGCGCGACCGGTATGTCGACGTCGGAGTACGGCTGCACGGCGACGCAGTCAGGCGCTGGGCCGATGGCGATGACCGACGGCAGCCTCACCGTCAACCTCGGCCTCGATCAAGGCGCCGGTGGCGTGCCCTCGCGCAATGTGTTCATGAGTGGCGGCAGCTCGCTGTCGACGGATTGGACCCTGGTCTGCCCCGACATTGACGATCAGGGTGGCACCCGGGACGATCCGTGGACCTGGCTCGAGGATCCGGTGGGCGGCGACCAGGTGGTGGTCAAGGCCGACGGCACGATCCAGGGCAGCCACACGGAGGCCCTGACCGGTGGCCTGACCGGCTGGAAGACCGTTATCTGGAACTTCACGCCGCTGCGACAATAGGCAATATCCTGGCGCCAAATATCACGTGGATCCCAGGGACGCGCCGCGACATCCCCCGGTCGCAGGCGCCCCGAAATCCGATCCTCGTCACTGACCTGCAACGAGAGTCATGAGGGGCTCAACCCACCGTCGTCTGCCGCCCGAGCTTGGCATGCAGCGCATACAGCTGCTGGCTGTTCACCCGGTCCACGGCCTTGTTAAGGGCAAGGTTGTAGCAGTCCTGGTATGCCCTCGAAGCTTTCAGCTCAATCGGCGGAGGCTGGTGCCCGCAGGCCTTTGCGGAGGCCCTCTTGAGTCGTGCATACAGCGTGCTGGCGCCGGCTTGCTCGGAAAGGTCGAGATCCGCGTAGCTGACCACGACACTGCTGCCGGGGGGCTGCGCCCGAGTTGGTTCACCCGCCTGGGCGGCAAACGGTAGTCCGGCTGCGATGCTGACCAGGAGCATGCGGCCGAAGGAGAGCCTGCGGTTGAGGACGATGGTGTTCATATGGAGCCTCCTGTGCAAGTGATGGGCGCGTCTGTAGTACGCGCATAGAATCTGACGCATCGGTGGCGGTTAACGTTTCATCGCTTCGTCGGGCCCCGAACGCAGTCTGTCGCAGCTGCGGGACTCACGCTGTCCCTTTACTCTGTCCCCATAACTTTCTTTGTCGGATTGCTCCATTGGACGAACTCGCGAGCATTGCGTTGTTACTAACTCATCAATTGCGAACCACCTGCACATAGTGCTCACGCCACTGAGTGGCCCCGTGAGAAAGCAAAATGCAAGGGTTGGCGAAACCACAGCTGTATCTGGCCCGTATTTGAGTCTGAGCGTACGGAATGGATTAGTTTGCGCAGTGGTTCAATTAAAAGCCCAATATGAATGGCTGTAAAAAAGCCCAGAAAAGCCCAGACAAAAGCCTAAAAGCCCAGACACCCACATCCAATCAAAAGCCCAAAAAAAACCCAAACGAAAAAATAAAAGCCCAGACATGATTTTCCCCAAGCAAATCGATTCGTAAATGACGGGTGTAACTCGTTGTCGTCACAGGTGTGTGTGGTTAGTACTTTCTTTGCAGAGGCTAAGCGGCTTCTGTCCGGATCCAGATAACTGAAAATGGGTGGTGGTCGATTGCAGGTGGCATCGTGTGCGAAGCCCATCAATGCCCCAAGCTGGAACGCCTGTGCCGCTACATTACCCGACCACCGATTGCGACCAAACGCGTCTCGGTCAATGAGCATGGCCTTGTTGTGTACCGCTATAAACGGCCGTTTCGTGAGAGATCAACCCACGTCCGGCTGCAACAATTACATCGCCAATCAATACGGCGCTGGGGTGCACATAAGCCGCAGGGTTGACTACGGGCATCAGGTTTTCGATGGAGTATGCAGGAATCTTGTTACAGCTCGTTCTACAACAACGGTTGACTATCTGATCACCTTTGGACCGCGTCAGGCTTTTACTTTTGACAGCACAGCGCAATAACGCTGTGTCCAGTGGTGGCCGGGGTGCAGAGCAATGAATTCATTAATTCTGGACAGGAGGGATATTTCGAAGTCATCCTCGGCGCGCCCAATGCCCTTTACCAGGCGTTGCATCTGATAGTTCATCCGCGCTTTTTTGTCTTCGGTGGGTGATTCTGTATCGGTCAGCACTTCAAGTGCAATGCAGGCTTCACGCAAAGCTTCATCGGTTGTATGGCCAGGCCCTTGCTGCAGAAACAGCATCAGCGCGGTGGAGTTGATTCCTTTGGGTAAGTTCTCTGAAGCGGGCGGGATCTGACCGTCAACGCCGCTTGTTTCGCCTGCAGGTGCACTGCCAGCGGCAGCGGCATGCATGATCCCGATCAGGTTATTCCAGGATGATTTTTGCCGGCTTGCTTTGGCCTGCTCACCCTTTTCACGTACCTGTTTTTCCAGCCCCTGAAAATCTTTAAGTATGCGCTGTTGAATCGCGGGAGGCAGATCAAGGCCATAAAGCTGCTGCTTCAGATCCGCCAGACCGCTAATTTGTTGTGCCTCATTAATCTGCTGCACGCCAGGTTCGGCTGGCACTGCCTGTATTAGTGCATGGGCCTCCGCGCGTAATGCTTCGGCCTGCTGGATCTGCGCGCTGGCGTTCGCTTGGTCCTTTGTACGTTGTTCATCGAGGCGCTGGAAAACCCCGTCGCAAGCCTTGCGAAAGGATTGCCACAAGTTGCGGTCTGCCTTGACCGGAGTGATGCCGACCGCTTTCCATTCCTGCTGCAGACGCTTGGCTTGCTCAATCGACTTGCTCAGATCTTCCTGAACCATCAGTTTCTGTGCGCGTTCGAGCAGCTGTTCCTTCAGGGCAATGTTGCGCTCGTATTCTTTGCTGATATGGCCGTATATGCGATCGCAGATCTCGCGAAATGCTTTTTGACTCTGCCGCGTGCCTTTAGGGTCAACCGGCTGAATGCGGTTGAATTCTTCACGGGCCGTATCGAGCGTTTTCTGCACCAGACTCCAGTCGGGCGCTGGTCGGGATTTGTTGCTGCTCTCGGTTGATTCTGTTACCTGCGCTTCAGGCCAGGCCATAGCCTGATCATAAGTGGTCAATTGCGCCACCACTTTCATGCGTTGCTTGAAATGGTCACGATGCAGCTTCGCTTGTTTGGCGAATGCCTCCTTGCAGGGCTTCCAGGCTTCGTCACTGGCCGCCTTGAACCTCAACCAGAGTTCCTGCTCCCTGGCATGGGGCAGGGCGCCGACCTGCTTCCACTGTTCCTGCAGTGTCTGGATTTTGACGGCCAGCATTTCTGTATCCTCGATGCTGCCAATCAATGCTTCTATGCTGTCACACAGCTCGTGCTTTTTGGGCTCAATGGCAAAGCCTTGCCAATCGTGCACTTCGTGCAGGCGCGCGGCCAGTGGCTTGATCTGTTGCTCAAATTCCTGGCGGCGCCCGGGCTCCAGGGTGGCCAGTGCGTTGCGCACCTTGCTCAGTGCCCGGTCGGCTTCTTTGGTTCGATTCTCAGCCAGTTCGGTATTCAAAATTTGCAGCAGTGCTGCGACCTGCCTGACGTGCTCTGCCTGGCTTTTCTTCAGCTTATCCAGGCCGGCTCGCAATTCATCGAGCGCCTGCTGCAGGAGCTTCAAAGGCTCTGGTTGTGCAATGGATAAATCTGCCGGCCAGGGAAGGCGAGAGAGCAGCTTTTCAGCGTTGGTGATGCTTTTCTGCAGGCCCTGCCAGTCTTTGTAATCGGCTTTCTGTGCCTGCAGCAGCATGGCCTCGATGCTTGACCTCTGCGCAGCCAGCTTCTGCGCGCTCTGAGAGACCGCTTGCCAGCGTGTCAGGAGTTCGGTGAAGGCGTCATCAATTTCTTTCATGGCGGGAACAGCTTGCGTGGCCGCCAGCCAGTTCTCCTTGAATTGCAGCAAATCAGCTTTCATCTGCTCCCTGGACTCAGGACTTTCCGGAGCGACTGCTGCAGCTGTCCAGGATTGCAGGTCAGTCAGCAAGGTTTGCTGCGCCTGACAAGTAATTGCTGCAGCAGCGAGCGCTTGGTCCTGAGCGGCCCGCGCTTGCGATGCTTCAGTCAAACGTTGCTCGCAAGCTGCCATCACTGCCTTGAAACCATCGGCGTCCGTAGTTGGCGCAAATTCAGCAAGTCCTTGCCATTTCTGCTGCAATGCAAGGTAGCGACCTTTGAACTCCGGAGAATAGGGGGTTCCGACAAGCTCCTGCGCATCGTTCAATAAATGCCGTATCTTCTGCTCTCGTTGCACTTCGATCTGTTGCTGAGCCTCGTGCTCGTCCAGGCGGGTTTTGCAGTGCCGGTAAACTCCCTTATCCCGCCCACGTGTGAGTTGCATCAGCCCACGCAGCGCTGCGAGATCTTGAATGCCCGTGCAGGCGCTCAGGCGAATTCTGGCCAGGGGATGAGTGCCTGCAAGTTGCAGGCGGAAAATGGAATTTTTTACGCCTGCGATTGCATCGCTGATCAATTGCTCGTCATCGCTCAGCTCAGCAATTCGCACCAGTTGCGAATCTTCCGGGATTCCTTCGAGCCGTTCGCGATCCGGAAGCAGTTGCTGCAAACGCTGCTGGCGGGCTTGCTGTTGCAGTTGTCCTGACAGACTCTCAATCAGTGTGTCCAGTGTTTGCGGATCGTCCAATCGCGCTAAAGCGGCGGACCTGACGGAATTATCGGGGTCGGAGTGCACCAGGTTCAGCAATACTTCGGGGTCCTCGAATTCTGCAAGCGCTTGCAAACGTACTTCGGCCTTTTTGTGTTGCCACTTGGGCGTGGATCTAGAGTCGAACAAAGACATGTATTTCGTACCAGGAATCTTGCGAGGCAAGCGGGCGGCTATTTTACCCTGAATCAAACCGCCTATTGCCAGGGAAGTAAATGAGCGTGAGTATAACTATATAATGTATCTCATTGTTGACAATATTGTGTAAATGGCTAGAATAGGGATCACTATGCCTTCACGGTCACCGAAAATTGCCAGTCCAGTCGCAGAGCGACTTGTGCTAATGGGCCAACAGATTCGCTCACAGCGCAAGGCTCTTCGTATCAATGCGACAACCGCAGCGGAAGCTGCAGGTATGTCGCGCGTCAGCTTGTACCGTATCGAAAAAGGTTACCCATCCGTGACCATGGGGGCCTACCTGAATGCCATTTTTGCTTTAGGCCTGGACCTGAAAATCATTGGCCCATCAGACGGCGCCGCCGATGCCAACGCTGATGAACGGAGAGAGATGATCCCGGCGCGCATACGTCTGGCTGACTACCCGCAGCTGAGGAAGCTTGCCTGGCAAGTTCAGGGGGCTGAAGAATTGACGCCCATTGAAGCATTGGGCATCTATGAAAGGAATTGGCGCTTCATAGATGTGCAGGAGGTGGGTCCTCGCGAGCAACACTTGATTGACGAACTTCGGGCAGTGTTTGGCGCCGGTGAGAATGGTGTTTGATCGCCCGAACCATCGGCGGATTGCGGATGCTCTGCATGCTTTGAATGGGCCTTTACTCAGGGAAAACCTTTGCTTTTTTGCCGGAGGCACGGCAATCGCCCTTCGATATGGTGAATACCGGGAATCGATGGACATGGATTTTTTAGTGTCAGATGTCGGTTGTTATCGCAACCTGCGGCAGTTGATCACGGGCACCGACGGGATGGCCGCCGTACTGCTCAAGAACACCGACCTGATTATCCAGGCCAGAGCAGTACGCGCAGACCAATATGGCATCAGGACAGCACTCCAGGTGGCCGATCAAGCCATTAAATTTGAAATCGTGCTGGAAGCACGAATTGAATTGGAAGCGTCTGGCCCCAAAGACCAGGTATGCGGTGTTTCAACGCTTACACCGCTGGATTTGGTGACAAGTAAACTACTGGCGAATTCTGACCGATGGGCAGACCAAAGCGTATTCAGTCGGGATGTCATTGACCTCGCGATGATGAAACCGTCTTTGCGCCTATTGCGCAAGGCCATAGCAAAAGCTGAATGGGCATATGGCAACGCCATACGAAGGGATCTGGAACAAGCTGTGCAACACTTGCAGGATCAAAATGGTCGTCTGGAAAGGTGCATGGAAGTGATGGCGATGGACTTGCCGAAGGCAAAGGTATGGAAAAACCTCCGCGCCTTGCGCAGGGTGTTGCGTGATTGAAGCCCCCCTCATTGATATTCACAATGCCACGGTCTGGCGCGAGTCGACCTGTGTGCTGCGCAACTTCTCACTGCGCATCGCCCAGCACGAACGGGTGGCTGTGTTAGGGCCGAACGGCTCGGGTAAATCCACTCTGCTGAAAACCATCAGCCGGGAATTACGGCCGGTGTACAGTGAGGATTCCTGGGTGCGCATCCTCGGCAACTCTCATTGGAATATCTGGGAGCTGCGCAAGCAGCTAGGGCTGGTTTCGCATGAGCTACAGTCAACATATTCGCATTACACAAAAGCACTGGATGTAGTGGTTTCTGGTTTTTTCTCCAGTATCGGGCTGGATGACCAGCTGTGCAGTCGGATAGAGGTAGTACATATCCGCAAAGCTGAAAGCGTTATGGCCAGCCTCGGGATACAGGACCTCAGCGAACGTGCTTTCGGCACCCTTTCTACCGGCCAGCAGCGTCGTTGTTTACTGGCTCGGGCCATGGTGCATGATCCGCACACACTGATCCTGGATGAGCCGGCTGCGGGCTTGGATCTGACAGCCCGTTTCGAAATACTGCGGCACATATCAGAATTGGTCGGAACGGGCATCAGCCTCGTTTGGGTGACGCATGATCTGAATGATATTCCGGCGGAGGTGACGCGGGTCATCGTGCTCAAGGACGGTGACGTGTTTGCGGACGGACCCAAATCAGAAGTGCTGAATGCGAAATTGCTCAGTAAAGCTTTCGACACAGACCTCCGCATCGCAGAACTGGATGGGCATTACCTGGCTTATCCCTCGCGGTTATAACAGGCCCCTAATGAACAAGACTCCACCACAGATTCTGCTCGCCGACATTGGCGGTACCTATGCCCGCTTTGCCCTGGCAAACGAGTCTGGGTACCAGCAGCTGCTTGAAACCCACTGTGCAGATTTTGTAAGTCTGGAGCTAGCAATTGATTTCTATCTGCAGCAGCAGGGCGTGACTTCCCTCAGTGGTGCTTGCATCGCAGCCGCTGGCCCAAAAGTGAACCAACAAATTCGCCTGACCAACAACCCCTGGGTAGCTGACGGGCAGGCTTTGAGTGAGCGTTTTGGTAGCATTCCGGTGCAGCTTTTGAATGACTTTGAGGCCGTTGCCTGGTCGTTGCCACAGCTGGGCCCGGAACATCTTTCGCCGATTGGACCGCGAGCAGCAACATCTCTATCAGAGAAAGACTTCACCGCTCTGGTTGTTGGGGCCGGAACGGGCCTGGGCGTGGCCGGCCTGATTCGCCGTGCGGGTGTTCTTCATGCGATAGTGGGTGAAGGAGGGCATGTGGGTTTTGCCCCCGGAAATCAGCTACAGGCGTCAGTCCTCGCAATTGTGCAGCAGCACTATGATCGAGTGATTGCTGAGCATCTGGTTTCGGGTCCTGGGCTTGTTAACATTTATTCGGCACTGACCCAACTGGCGAAAGGGAAGGGTTCAACAGCAAGACAAGATCTCCCCGGCCCGGCACAGATTTTCAGCCTTGCTCAATCCGGTGAAGATGAGCTCGCGCAAAAATCAGTTGGGTTGTTTTTCCAGGTGATGGGGCAG
>JANOGQ010000637.1:0-7899 GCA_031406105.1 Lysobacterales bacterium
CGCGCCCGCAGCCAGACGCTGATATCGCGGATCTCATCCATGCTGACAGAATGCGCTATGGGATAGCTGCGCCAGTTCACATCGCAACCGAGTTCACGCAAGTTAGTGGCCACTTTTTCGCCCATGGCCAGAGGTACTACCGGATCCAGGCTGCCATGCGCCACCAGCACCGGGAAATTCGCTGCATGGCTGGCTTCAGCTTTCAGCTCACCAGTCAACAGCATATAGGTAGACAAAGCCATCAGACCGGCCAGGGCGGTTTGCTGCCTGAGCGCTACCTGTATGGCTATGGCACCACCTTGTGAAAATCCGGCCAGCACAATCCGCTCTGCAGGTATGCCACGTTCCGTTTCGCGATCTATCAATTGCTGCGTTTGTGCCATGCTTTGCCTGATTCCGGCCTCGTCCTGGTTGCGATCTGAATCAATTGCAATGATGTCGTACCAGGCGCGCATACGCATGCCGCCATTGATGGTGACCGGGCGGCTTTGTGCATGCGGAAAAACAAATCGTATGGCCGGTGCACCCGGCCACAGCAAGTGAGGCACAACGGGTTCAAAATCATGGCCATCGGCACCCAGGCCATGCAGCCAGATCACTGCACAAACGGGGTTTGAAGCCGTTTCGATTTCTACCGTTTCAAGCATGTGTCTATCCTTGTCTGCAGGGCTGTCTCAGCTGCGTTCATGGCGTATAGTGTAGCAGCCCTCAAGCCGGTGAAACCCCGATATGCTGTCCTGATCATGCTGACCCATTGCCGATTTTTCCTGCTCATAGCTTTGCTGGCCACAGTGCTGGCCACAGTGCTGGCTGCCTGCGGCCAGCGTGGCCCTTTGTATTTGCCCGATGAAAGCGCTCCGCTGGTGGTTCCCGCGCAGACCAGCCAGCCACCCGCAGTGCAACCCGCAGTGAGGCCCAACCCGCTGGATGGCGGCTTCGAAGACGAAAATAAAACGGACCAAGAAGAGCTTGAAGACGAACCGGCAGATGGCCTCTGAGCCTGGCTTGATCGGCCCTGGCATCACCGGGCCAAAGCACCCAGGACCCGGCCTGGTGTTTCACAAGATGCATGGTGCAGGAAATGATTTCGTGTTGCTGGATTGGCGCCACTCTGTGCAACAACTCAATGCCCGGCAGGCTGCGCTGCTGGCCGACCGGCGATCAGGCATAGGCTGCGACCAGATACTGATAGTTCGTGCATCTGATAATCCGCACTGCCTGGCAGCTTATGAAATTCGCAATGCCGATGGCAGCACGGCTGGCCAATGTGGCAATGGCGCACGCTGCATTGCCCTTTACCTGCAAATGCAGGGCGCCGGGGCCAGCCACTTTATGCTGGACAGCCCGGCTGGTGCCATCGCAGTGGCAGTCTGCGACGATGGTGAATTTGAACTGGACATGGGCCAGCCGCGCTTTGCGGCAGAGCAGATACCCATCGATCTCAGCGGCCATATCAGCGTTCATCTCAGTGGCCATCTCAGTGGCCATCTCAGTGGCCAGGGCAATGTATACCAACTTGAATCACCGTTCGGTAGGCTGCAATTCGGCGCCGTTTCAATGGGTAATCCACATGCCCTGTTGCAGGTTGCTGATGTTGACCATGCCCGGGTCAGGGATATTGGCAGCTTTCTCGGCCAGCACAGCAGCTTTCCTGAAGGTTGCAATGTCGGCTTTGCACAAGTGCTGGATCGCGGCCACATAAGCCTGCGGGTATTCGAGCGTGGCGCCGGCGAAACCCTGGCCTGTGGCTCGGGGGCTTGTGCCGCAGTGGCGATTTTGTATCGTTCCGGGCAGGTGGATAATGAGGTCAAGGTTATTCTGCCGGGCGGCTCACTTGTGATAAAGTGGCCTGCAGTTGACGGGGGAGTCCGCATGAAAGGCCCAGCCGCTCATGTTTTCACCGGTACCCTGTCGCCGATTGGAAAACGTGAATATGCTTCAGAGTTTCCATAAAGGCCAGCCAGAGTAAAACAGGGATGAGCCAGGGATGAGCCAGAAATGAATGAAAACAGGACTTCCATGAAGGATATCGTTGCTGTATTCCTGCGCAGCAACCCCGATTTCCTCAAGGAATTTCCTGACCTGCTTGAAACACTCAACCTTTCCCATTCCGCAGGCGCTGCATCATCGCTGATCGAGCGGCAAGTCAAACAACTGCGTTCGCAGAATCACGAGCTGAACCGCCAGTTGAATCGATTGACGCACGTGGCTGTGGAGAACGAACAATTGATGTCCCGGCTGCACCAGTTCACATTAGAACTATTGGCAATTGCTGATCCTGCAGCATTTTTCAAGCATCTGAGAGAGCGCCTCAAAGAGGACTTCAAAGCTGATGTCGTCAGGGTTTTCCTGTTTGATGGTGATATCGCTGCCATGGCTGGCAGCCAGGTCAGCTGGCTGGCCAGGGATGATGACAAAATCCGCATGTTCCAACCACAACTGTCGCAAAACCTTACAGCCTGTGGCCGCATGAACGAAAGCAAGTTGGCCCTGTTGTTTGATGCCAAGGCGCAGTGGGTAAAATCCGCAGCCCTGATCCCCGTCGGGACAGGCGGTCACGATGGCATGCTGGCGATTGGCAGCAGCGATAGCACCCGCTTTTATCCCGGCATGGGCACACTGTTTCTTGATCTGCTGGCCGACGTAATTGCCAGCAGCCTGACCAAGATTCAGCCTGAAGAGCAACGACGTACCGCTTGAAATCATCGGGGGCTTTCAATGTCCTCCCATGTAATGCCCTCATCGAATGAACCCATGCAAAACCTGTCAGAACTGATCCAGCGTTTTCTGGATTACCTGCGTATTGAGCGTGGCCTGTCGCCACTGACCATCAAGGCTTACCAGCGCGATCTGCATTCCTTCGCATTGGTCATGAAAGAGCGTTCGTTTGAGCACCCGGAGCAGCTGAGCGAGCACGATGTGCGTGCTTTTATTGCTGCCATGCATCGCAAAGGTCAGGGCGGAAAATCCCTGCAGCGCCTGCTTTCCGCCATCCGCAGCTTCTACCGTTGGCTGTTGCGTGAAAAGCTCGCCAAAGCCAATCCGGCACTTTCCATACGGGCGCCGAAATCGGGTCGCAAATTACCGGCCACCCTGGATACAGATGCAGTTGCACATCTGCTGGATTTTCCCTGCGACAGCACCCTGGCCATTCGTGACAAGGCCATGATGGAGTTGTTCTATTCATCCGGCCTGCGTTTGGCTGAACTGGCGGGTTTGCACTGGGATCAGTTCGACCTGCACGGCGGTATGCTGACCGTCACCGGTAAAGGCAACAAAACCCGCATGATTCCGGTGGGTGGCAAAGCACTGACTGCACTGCTGGTCTGGCGCAAAGCCCGGGCAGAATTCGCCGGCACTGACCAGATCACGGTATTTGTCGGCCGCACAGGGGAAGCCCTCACACCCCGTGCGATTCAGGCGCGTGTCAGTTACTGGGCCAAAAAGCAGGGCCTGCCGCAGAATGTGTATCCGCATTTGTTACGGCACAGTTTCGCCAGCCATATACTGGAATCATCGGGAGACCTGCGCGCCGTGCAGGAGTTGCTGGGCCACAGCGATATTTCCACCACCCAGATTTATACCCATCTCGATTTTCAACACCTGGCCAAGGTTTATGACCAGGCTCATCCGCGGGCCAGGAAATCCGCATTGAAAGATGCAGAAAGCGAAGATTGAACACCGCTGCACTAAGGGCCTTTCTGACTTAAGCGACCCTGGCGCGGTAAAGCCACAGTAGCCTCTCCGATTTTACCTTTACGACACTGAAACGACCCGCCTCGATAATGGCCCGATCGCGAGGTTCTGAGGTGTGCGGTGAAAGGCTGATGACCACGTTCAGGAAATCGACCACACTGGCGGCCCATTGCTGTTTTTTTACATGCTGAATTACACGATGATGGACCCTGCATTATTTGCCTTTTCCGCTAACGCCGGACTCTGCGGTACACTGGCAGTAGTGAGTAAAATGGGAAGTGCGCAAAAATGGGCGGTCGTGTATCTATGATTGGCATTCAACACGGTGCTATGCCGCGACGCATCGCCCCACTGCTGGTGGCCGGGCTGGCACTGGCAGTTGCGTCGGGCAACGCCAGTGCCGCCACCGTCAATATCTATGGGAATACCAACCCCATCACCATTCCGGTCAGTGGCGCAACTACCCCTTACCCGTCCACCATCGCGGTGAGTGGCTTGACCGGCAATGTTGTCACCAAGGTGTCAGTCCAGCTGAATGGTTTCACGCACGGTTACCCCGCGGACGTTGATGTGTTACTGGTTGGACCGGGCGGCGAGCGCGTGATGCTGATGTCGGATGCCGGCGGCGGGAGCGCCAATGCCGTCGCTGATGATATCTACCTGACTTTCAGTCCCACCGCCACCGCGGGCGTGCCGCAGAGTGCGATGCTGAGCACGGCGACCTTGCTACCGGCAAATTATCCTAACGACGAGGATTCCACGGACTTCTCCGACCCCTTCCCGGACCCCGCGCCCACCGTTCTCGACCGCGAACCGACCGACCTGACCGTGTTCAACGGCACCAACCCGAACGGCTCGTGGAAGCTTTATGTAAACGACGACTACCTCCCCTTGGACGGCGGCGACATTGACGGGGGCTGGACCCTGTTCCTGACTGTGCCCACCGTCTTCACGGTCACCAAGACCGCCGACACCAACGACGGCGTTTGCGATGCAGACTGCTCCCTGCGCGAAGCGATTGCGGCAGCCACGGCTGCGAGCGGCAATGACGACCTGATCCGTTTCTCTGCGCTGTTCGATACGCCCCAAACCATCACGCTCGGCGGCGACCGACTCTTTATCGATGAAAGCATGACGATCCAGGGTCCTGGCGCGGATCTGCTCAGCATTTCCGGCAACGGTGTGAGCGGGGTATTCGGCACACAATCCGGTTTGATCACGCTGAGCGGCCTGACCGTGCGCGACGGTTACTCAAGTGACGGTGGTGGAATTTCTACCAGCGCCACGCAATTGTATCTGCGCAACGTTGCGGTGACGGGCAACCGCGCCGTGTTCCACGGCGGAGGTGCGCACATGATAGGTGGAAGATACCAATTCACCGGCTGCACCTTCAGCGACAATGAGTCGGGGAATCGCGGTTCAGCGCTCAGGCTGTTTTCCGAGTCGCCAGCCGAACTGAAACTGATCAACACCACGGTTAGCGGTAATCGTTCAAACGCCAGCGGCGCCATATCCGTGTTTTCCGCAAGTTCCGACGCGGTGGTAAACCTCGAAATCGTCAACAGCACGATTGCAAACAACTCAGGCATCTCTGGCGGTGGGATCAACCTCCGTTCTTCGGGCAACGTCAACACGATCGCCAAAGTGAGTTTCCGCAACTCCATCGTCTCGAACAACAGTCTTCCGAATATCACAACGGAAGTCGCCGGTCAGGGCTCGATAACGATCACCTCGCTCGGATTCAATCTTGTTGACGAAGACACGGGCGGGTATTTCAATCAGTTCAGTGACAAAGTGGGCGTCGATCCCAGGCTCGGTCCATTGACCAACAACGGTGGTCAGACCGAAAGCCATGCGCTGATGGGCGGTAGCCCGGCGCTGGATGCCGGCGAGCGCTCCGGCTACCAGCGTGACCAGCGTGGCCTGCCACGCAGTTTCGACGCGCCGGGCGTGGACACTGCCGCAGGTGGCGATGGCAGCGACATCGGCGCCTTGGAAATGCAGGTCATCATGGTGACGGGTAACGGCGACCCGGACGTGGGCTCACTGCACCAGGCGATTTTGGACGCGAATGCAAATGGTACCGGCCACGATGACATCCTGTTCGAAGCGGACTTCTTTTCAACAATCCCTCGTGTGATTAATCTCGTCGGACCGCTGCCTCCCATCGCCACCAGCCTGAACATTGTCGGACCCGGATCGAAACAGGTCAATGTGCACCGCTTAACCGGTGGCAACTACCGCATCTTCGAAGTGATGAATGAAGCTGGCCGGCAATTTTCGATCAGCGGTATCACCCTCAGCAACGGGAGTTGGCCGGGCAGTGGCGGCGGTATCTTCAGTATTCCAAGAACCTCTTTGACGGAGGTTGAGGTATTCAACAACTTCTCAACCTCCGCTTTCGGCGGTGGCGCGCATCTCAGCCACGGCACCATCAAGAACAGCACCTTCAGCCTGAACTCTGCGCTCACCAACGGTGGGGCCTTGCACGTGCAGGGAAACATGCGCATCGTCAACTCAACGTTCCACGGCAACGTGGGCGGGCAGGCCCCTGGCATTGCGCTGGTGAGTGAATTCGGACTCACGCATACGCTGGAACTAATCAACTCTACGATCTCGGGTAACAGCGGCTCATCAGATGGCGGGCTGCGCGTTCGCACGGCGGGCAGCGTGGCTTCGATCGCCACCGCGATCCTTCGCAATACCATCGTGGCGGGCAATACCGCCCCAAACCTGAATGCAATCACAAGTGGCGGCGGGCCATCGACCATCGATTCACGCGGCTATAACCTGACCAGTGACGCCAGCGCCACCTACCTTGACCAGGCCACAGACAAGATCAACACCGATCCCCTGCTCGGCCCACTGCAGAACAACGGCGGCGCCACGGGCACACAAGCGTTGCTGCCCGGCAGCCCGGCGCTCGATGCCGGTGGGCGCTCAAGTTACCTGTCCGACCAGCGCCGCCTCAGGCGCCCGGTTGACCAGGCCCTTATTGCTAACGCCGCAGACGGCGACGGCAGCGATATCGGCGCGGTGGAAATGCTGCCCGAAATCTTTTTCCACGATGGCTTCGAATAGCGATGATCGTTGTTCTTCGCACAAACAAGCGAAATCAGGAAATGTTTTGCGGAGAATTGCGCGGTTAATCTCCGCGAGGGGAAGGACGGGCTGGGATCACTTGCACTCGAAATCACCTGTGCCTGTCGGTTGGCACTTATCCGGCCCGTTCTGTTTGCCAGTCAACCTGCAGTCATGGGCAAGGTGCTGGGCATCGTTTACCACACCATCGCCACACAGACACGGGGCCGGACACATTTTCCGCTGTGGGTACTGAGGGGGAGTTTGATCTGTGGAGGAAAATGTATCCGGCCCCTTTTCCGATGATCCCAGCCACGCCAAGCCGCCTTGCAGGTCATTGCCAACATTGAGGACCCGGCGGTAATCAGCAGGATACTCGCTCACCTGTATGGCAAACCGGCTACTCAAGCAAAAGATCTGTTGCCGCAATGCCGGCCTCCACCGCAGGCTGGCCTGTTTGAGGAAACCCACCGTTCAAACATCCGGCTGCTATAAATTCAGCGGCACGGTGTCTATTGCCCTGCAAACAGGAATTAACCTGAAACAGAGCGACAACAGGGCAGATTCCAGTTTGGCAGCTTCAAATCCTGTGAAATTTCGCCAGATTTCGCAACCCGCGGAAGGTAAATACAAGTTTATCGTCTTCCCAGTAACTGTGAATTTCCGGGTGAATTTCTGGCAAGATGGCTTTTATGCTAACTATCCTCCGTTGTGGTAGCATCAAATTTGTAAGTTCGATACTCGTTCGTTGCGCTTCTAGTCAGGAGAATTCCATGCGAGCCAAGCCGGCTGCTCTGCTTACTCTTTTTCTCGGTACCATTTTCAGTATCGGTTGCTCCAGGGATGAGGCGCCACAAGTCACCGCGACGACAGCCAGCCCCGAGTCGGCGACTGCCGCACCTGATCCGAAGCAGCGCGCGAGCGCCTGCGAGCTGGTGACAGCGTCAGAGATGTCGGCGATTCTTGGTGGCGATGTCACGGCCGCCGCTGGCGGCAATGAAAGGCCGCCGTCTTCTACCGAGTGCATCTATTCACCCGTCGCCGGAGCGGGTCAGGCTACAGGGCTGGAGTCAGTCGCCGGACCAGAGAACCCTTATGCCGAGTTGCAGGTCGACTGGGGCG
>JANOGQ010000650.1:0-5052 GCA_031406105.1 Lysobacterales bacterium
GAGCGCTGCACTGCTGCAGAAACACATCATCCGTCATCAGGCCGAGAGCCGCCCGTTCCTGTTGGTCATAGAAGACCTGCTGTGGGCCGATCCGACGACACTGGAATGGGTGCAGATGCTGGTCGAGGAAGGTCCCTCGCATGGCGTCTTCCTGTTGCTGACTGCCCGTCCTCATTTCACTGCGGAATGGACCCGCCGTTCCTGGGTGCTGGTGATGGACCTGCCGCCGCTGGCCAGTCGGGCTGCGGCTGATCTGCTGCGCCAGACAGCAGGTGATGTGGAGCTGCCTCCAGCTCTGGTTGATTATATTGTTCGTGAAACCGGTGGTAACCCACTCTATGTGCATGAGTTAACCCGCGCCGTTCTGGAATCGGGCGATTGGCAGCAAATGCCGGGCGGGGAAAACAATCCGGATCTGAGCTGGATGAAAATTCCCGCCACTTTGAAGGAATCACTCGCCGCTCGCGTTGACCACCTGGGGCCAGCCAAAGCGCTGCTGCAATTATGTTCGGTGTTGGGGCGTGAGTTTGATTATGAACAATTGCGTGCGGTCAGCGGCACCGAAAATGAGCCTGCCTTGAAAAAGGAGCTCAACAGCATTGTGCAAGCAGAGTTATTGTTCCGGCGCGGTAGCTCCGCTAATCCCAGCTACACCTTCAAGCATATTCTGATCCAGGAAACGGCATACAACTCCCTGCTCAAGTCCAAACGCAAAGAACTGCACCTGCGCACAGCCCACATTATTGAAAAAGATTATCCCGAGATAGCCCAGGCTCAACCCGAACTGCTGGCCTGGCACTTCGGCGAAGCGGGTGAATCTGCCACGGCAGCGACTTTCTGGGCCCGGGCAGCGCGTTTGTCTTTGCTGGCTTTTGCCAACCTTGAGGCTATCAGCCAGGCGCGGGATGGCCTTGCAGTAGTCAGTTCACTGCCGGCATCCGCCGAGCGCATAGCACAGGAAATCCCCTTGCAGAGCATGCTGGGCAGTGGTTTGCTGGCAACCCGCGGTTATACGGCGCCGGAAGTACGCGAAGCCTTCACCCGTGCACGCGACCTCTGCGAGCAGGCAGGTGACGCGCCCCAGCTGTTCCAGGTGGTGGTTGGATTGTGGATGTACTACCAGATCAGTGCCAATTACCAACGCGCTCTGGAGCTCAGCCAGACGTTGGTGCGCATTGCTGATGCCTCCGGGGAGCCTGGCAAGTATTTGCAGGCACATTACTGCCTGGGCTACACGCTCTATTACCAGGCTGAATATCAATCGGCCCGCAAGGAACTTGAACTGGCTTTGCAATCCGAGCAGCAGGGCACCGACTACCGGGCACAATCTGCCAGTGGTGATGACACCCGCGCTCATGTGCGTATTGTGCTGGCACACCTGCACTGGCACCTGGGGTATACCCGCAAGGCCCTGGCCTTTATGGACGATGCCCTCGCCCTGGCCCGTGTCGAAGGCAATCCCTTTGGTATTGCTTTCGTGACCTTCAATGCCGCGTGGTTTCATGTTGTGCGGCAGGATGCCAATACTGCGCTGCCGCTGGCCCGAGCTGCCGTGGAAATGGCCCACGCCAATGGCTACAGCTTTTTCAGGCCACTGGCTGAGTTCATGCAGGCCTGGTCGGAAGGACGTGAACGCAAGTCCGGACTATTACCCAGTGATGAGCAAACTGTCCTGGGCCAACAGAGCTTTGCCGGCCAGCACCAACAGACCGGCGCCTTGTTGGGCAAATCGTTTCAGTATTTTTCCATCGCAGCGGACCTGGTGGCCCTGGGCTACGGCGAACAGGCAGAGCAAAATCTGCTGCAGGCCTGGAAGCATGTAGAAGAAACAGGCGAGCGCTTCATGGCGCCTGAAAACCACAGATTACAAGGCCGCATCCGCCTGCAGCAGGGCCAGCCTGAAGCGGCACTGGGCTGTTTTCGCACAGCGCGCGCGCAGGCCCGCCAAAGTGGCAGTGCGGCGCTGGAGCTTCGGGCCACGCTGGACCTGGCAGATGCGCTGGTGAATGCCAGCCAGGCGGATGAAGCCCTGCAATTGCTGCAAGATAGTCTGTCACGCATTGCAGAACCGGAGCATTCCATCGAAACCCGATTGGCCGGGCAACTGCTCAAGAAACTGAAAAAGCAACTGCAGTAGCCATGTCCCTGCCGATCAAGAAAATACTGATCATCAATTGCTACTTCCCGGAAATGCGGGAAGCCATCAAGCGGCGCAACGAAGTGCCGGACGCGCTGGCGCCGGTCTTGCTGGCCGGGTATTTCTCGCAACAACATTGTCAAATAAAGCTTTACAACGAAGTTCACAGTGGCTTTGTTGAAGTGTTCTCACCAGAACTGTTGAGCTGGCCTGACATGGTGGTCATGACCGGCCTGACGGCAGCCTTCGACCGGCTGCTGCATGTGGCAGCTTATGCCCGCACTGCCAATCCTTCGGTGATGGTGGTGGCAGGCGGTCACGCTGTGCGCGCCCTGCCCGCCTATTCTGAGCAATTCTTCGACTACAGCTGTACCGGTGATGTGGAGCAGATACGCGAAGTGATCCGGGACTCCATAGGTCCCCTATATCTCAGCCCGGAATTCCTGCCGCGTTATGACCTGGCCCCATGGATCAAGCGCCTCGGTTATGCGGAATCCACCCGCAACTGCAATTTCCGCTGCAGTTTCTGTTCGCTCACGGGCACTGGCCTGAAGTACCAGCGGCAAAGTATCGATTACCTTGAAAGCCAGATGGGCGCGATGGGCAAGCGCCTGATCTTTTTTTTCCAGGACAACCAACTGGCTGGCGATGGTCATGAATCTTTCCGCCAGCGCGTCACGCGTGTACAGGCGCGTCGCGAAGCCGGGCAATTCCGCTACTGGAGCGGCTTTGTGACGGATACTTTTTTCTGGAATGAAGAGAACATCAAGCTGGCCCATGACACCGGCTGTATTTCGGTTTTCGTGGGTGTGGAATCATTTGATGACGGTATGTGGTTGAAGTCGGTCAACAAGAAGCAGAACAGCCGCATCAGCCAGGTGGAGCTGATTCAGCGCTGCGTGCAAGGTGGAATTCTGTTCCAGTACGGCCTGGTATTTGATCCCACCGAGCGAACCCTGGAGCAGATGTATCGCGAGCTGGATCTGATCCTGGAACACCCGGAAATTCCAGCGCCCAATTTCATTTTCATGGCCATCCCGTTTCCCGGTACGCCATTCTTTCACGACCGTTATGAGCGCGGCCTGATTCTGCCCAACACCCGCATGCGTGACCTGGAAGGTTCCACCCTCAGCCTCAAGCCGCTCGACGATATGGACAAGGTCGTACACTTTGTGCGCAACGGGCGGAATTTCCGTGGGTACCGCAAACGCTTTCTGCAACACCAGGCAAAATTTCTCTGGCGCTACCGCCATGCCCTGGATCGTAACCAGTTGTTACTGTCCTCCCTGACCGCAGCTGCCATCCTTGCACCAGGCAGTTTCTCCAGCCCCGGCGCTTTGCTGAAACGCAAGCAGCCACGTACCCATATCAGTAGCACAGAACGGCTGGATGCGATTTATACACCGCGTTTGCCGGTGGCTGGGCAATATGCCAGCTACTTCAAGCCCACCCAACTCACTCTGGCCAATGGCGAGCTGAATCCCTTGCTGGAAGCCGACGCCCTGGCCACGCGTTTTCGCCGCAGTGCCGAGCCCGTAGCGCCTGAACCCGCCGTGGCCTGAATGATGAACACGAGGCAGTTAAATCAGCAACCACCGGCTTCGGCAGCTGCGAACCCCGGGGAAGGCCACGGGCAAGCGGAACTTAAGGGCTTAGCGGAAGGCTATCCCCGCATGGCCGTTCGGCCATATACACGAAGTGCCTTTGCGCGGGCCTGGACCGGCCTGCTACTGGTCCTGTTGCATTCCATTCCCCTGGCAGTTCTGATTTCCGGAACCCATCGTACTGACTGGTTGTTGTTCGCGCTGATTTATCCCTTCCAGGCCATCGGGGTAGGGGTCTGCCTGCACCGTTACTTCGGCCATCATGCTTTCCATACCAGCAGGCCTTTCCAGTTTTTCCTGGCTTTGTGCGCGGCCAGCACGTTTGGCGATCCCATCCGCTTTGCCGGCAAACACCGTTTTCATCACCAACATGCGGACTGCAAGGATGATCCGCATACCCCATTGCACGGCGTCTGGAGCAGTTGGTTTGGCAGCCACCTCGACAGCCGCTACCGCGATGAAGACATAGTTGACCAGGTACCATGGCTGACTCGCTACCCGGAGATGGTGTGGTTGCATCGTCACTCCTTGTTACCGGGGTTCCTGCTTTGCGCAATCGCGTTTTTAGTTGGTGGATTCTCGGGCATGGCCATTGGCGTTTTGCTCGGTGCCATGGTCCTGCTGCATCAAAGCTCGGCAGTGAATTATCTCTGCCACAAGTTCGGCCGGCGTCGATTCGAAACCAGCGATCTTTCGACCAACAATATGCTGGTTTCGCTGCTCACCTTTGGTGAGGGCTGGCACAATAACCACCACCGCTATCCGGTGTCGGCCCGGGCCGGCTTCCGCTGGTGGGAAATCGACATGTTCTACTGGGTGATTTGCGGTTTTGAGGCGCTGGGGTTGATCTGGAATGTCAAACGCCCACCGGCTCAATTGTTGGATTAGGAGGCTCCTCGGAGCTGCTCTTCAGTTTGCCTTATCGCTTGATCGCTCCTACAGCTTGCTCATTCAGGGTTTTCAAGCGGCTGTTGCGTTTTCTGTCGTTGAGCAACGACAAAGGATCAGCCATCAATTTCTGCCACTCAACGATGGCCTGGTCAAAAATAGCTTTTGTTTCAGCATGCATGAACTGGCCATCCGGACGACAACGGTCCCACAGAAACCGCATCATGTTATAGCACATGGTGCATTGGCCACCGATAACCAGGTAGTCCAGATCATTCAGCGGATCACCTTCATCCTGCTCGATCCAGAGCTTGGTGGCCATGGTGGCTGCCTTGTCAACAATGCGCTCATAAACTTCCGCAAGCAATTGAGGACATGATTCCGCAACATCACGGACCATCGATGATTGAATTCTTCTTCAAC
>JANOGQ010000010.1:0-7794 GCA_031406105.1 Lysobacterales bacterium
GGTGATTCTACCGGTCAATCTTGGCGTACCAGCAGGGTGCAGTAATAGTTCAGGCACCGGTTTGAATGATGGTGTTTACCCCGCAGCACTGATAGTGGCCGCCAATACCTCTTCATGCACCACCGGTAAGAACAACTTGTACCGCTGGCAAAACGGCATTTGGTACGACCTGGGTACGCTTGGCGCTGCAATTAACGGTGTCGCGTGGGGTGTCAGCAACGATGGAATTGTTGCTGGAGTACTTGTCGACAGTGCAAATACCAATTCCGCTGTAGTCGTTAATAGCGCAGGCGCTTTAAAACTCCTTCCATTGCTCGATGGCGGGGACCAGACGGAAGCCTATGGCATCAGTGAAGACGGCCGGCATGTCTTTGGCGCAATCCAGTACAACCATTTCGATGCTTTTAACGAATTATATGCGACGCGATGGAACCTGGACGTAAACGGGAACTGGAGCATTGAATTGATCGGCCCTCAACAGTTGGACATTATCCGTGCATCACGGGGCTCAAGCGATGACGGCAGCGTTATCGCTGGGATTGGAATCTACAATGGCCTGAATCCAGACCCAGCGATGGTGAACATCAATGAAGGCTGGGTATGGATGGAGGGGTCTCCTCCGGGCTGGGTAGTCCTTGGTATTGATACAGTCGCCAATGATGTCAGCCCAAGGGGCGAGATGATCGTCGGCTATCGAATACGGCACAACCCTGACACTACGACGACTGCTCTCGCTGTGTATTGGGTCTTGGACTCCGGCGGTAATTGGGCAATCCACGACCTGATGGGACTGGACGCCGAAGGTAGCGGCGCCTATGGGGTAGGCATGGTGAACGGCAAGCTGGTCATCGTCGGTAGCGCCGTCACAGGCAGCAGCCGAATTAGCCGAGCTGTGGCCTGGTTACCTCGACCTGACGGGAGCTACGGAGCGCCGATCCGGTTGTCCGCGATCGATGGAAAATCTTCGGCCTATTCGCGCGCGGAGGACGTCAATGCCAACGGGGTGGTGGTCGGCCAGTCAGGAATCTCCCAAGCCTCAGGTGGCCGGGCGGCGCTGTGGATGCTGCCTACAATTCAATGAATTTTCGCGCCCAAACAAAATGAGATCTTCGACCGAATTAAGGGAAGCGGTTCGTGCTGATGGGCACGAGCCGTCCGCCATTGGGCAAAGCCCTGGGAGCTTGAACGTGAGAACGAACATGAATATTCGATATTTTGCACACAGAGCGCTGCTGATTGCTGTCGCGTTGTTTTTGACGCTGCCGCTGGCGCTGCAAGCGGCCAAGGCCGTCCCCGTCACCGTTACGGCGGCTGACCCCAGTCAAGCCATTCAGGGCGATACGAAAACCATCAAGATCACGGGAACGGGTTTTGACAATGGCTCGAAAGCGTCATTCCTGGTCAGTGGCACTACAGACGGATCGCAGATTGTGGTGACGGCGGTACGGTTCAAGTCTTCCATAGAGCTGGAGGCTGATATCCAGGTGCAGTCCAGTGCGCTGACAGTGAACTATGACATCCAGGTGACCACCAGCACCGGTCGAAAAGGCAAAGGCACGACATTGTTCAAGGTCAATGTGGATCCCTCGGTTATTTTGCCGGTCAGCCTGGGAGCGCCGACTGGATGCGATTCAAGCATTGCCCTTAGACTCAATGATGGTAACTACCTCTCCGGCTTGATAGTGGTGGGCGATTATTGGGGATGCATCACGGGCAAGGATCGCCCTTATCGTTGGCAGGATGGGGCCTGGCACGACCTGGGCGCACTGGGCACTGGCACCACAAACGGTATTACCGAGGGCGTGAGCAATGACGGTACGGTCGTGGGCTGGGTCAACAGCAACCCAGGAGGGGCGTTTGTGGCCAGCGGGGGAACGATGTCGCCTCTTCCCATGCTCGCAGGCATGCCCTATTCGTACGCCTACGGTATCAGCCAGGATGGCACGCACATATTTGGCACAAACAGTACAGCAGAAGAAACAGACGCGGTGCGTTGGAGCCGCGACGCGGGCGGCGCTTGGAGTGTCGAAGCAATCGGTGCGCAAGGGTCAGGCTTTCGATATCCGCGGGCGTCCAGTGATGATGGCAGCGTGATCGTTGGCATGGGGGAGTATGAAGGTAGTACAGCGGTATATATAGGCTGGGTCTGGGTGGAGGGCGGGTCCCCGGAATGGATTAGCTTCGGCTCCGGAACCGAAGCATTCGATATCGACCCCACGGCCACCATGATCGTTGGCTACCGCCAGGCAAGTTGTGGCCCCAGCTGTTGGGACCCATTCCCGAGGGCGGTTTACTGGACGCTGGATGGAGCCGGGAACTGGTCAATCCATGAATTGACGCCGCTGGACAGCGACTTCAGTAGTTATGCGTTTGGCGTCGGCATGGTGAACGGTAAGCTGGTCATCGTCGGCCGTTCTGATGTCCGGAAAGATGCCAGCTGGATCTCCCGAGCGGTGGCCTGGCTACCCCAACCCGGCGGAGGCTACGGACCGCCGATCCAGCTGGCAGGGTTTGATGCCAGAGCAACACTCCCGGCTACCGCCAGGGACGTCAATGCAAATGGGGTCGTCGCGGGCTGGTATGCAATTCCCAAGAACAATCTTAAGGCAGTGCTGTGGATGCTGCCTGCCATACCATGAGCGTTTGCCTTGGAATTCGGCCACGGCCCAACTGATACAATAGTTTTAGCACCATTTCCGCGTTTCCGCGGAAACGCGCGGCGACGCGGGTGCGCCGTATGCAAGGTGTCACAGCCCCGCACCATTAACTGATTCCCAGGAGTACGAAGGAGGGCTGAATGCGTAAACTGAGTTTGGCAGATTGGGCTTCTGTGGCGCAAATTGCAGGTACCGTGGCGGTGGTCATCTCTCTGTTACTCGTTGCATCCAGCCTGGAACGCAATACAGCGGCTGTCAGTGGCCAGACTGCCGACGATGTATACAATGCGATGGAGCAGATCAATTTTACCGTCCTCGATAGTCCGGAATTGTTGTTGGTAACCATTCGGGGAAAGGATGATTCCGCTGGTCTTTCCCAGCTCGAGAGAGAGCAATATAAACTCTGGGTCGTCACCCATCTCAATATCTGGGAACGGATGTTGGTGCGCGTAAATGAGGGATTGATCAAACCAGAAACTATCGAGGGTTGGCCGGAGTGGTTTGAAGAATGGGCCCGGAGAAATCTCCCCGAGGAAATCTGGGATGAACTCAGGTGGAATTATCCTGGTGGCGATTTTGCTGCCCGGGTGGACGCCGCGCAAAATGAAGTGCGCCAGCGTGTGCCGGTGAGACCGGAACCTTAGCGATCCTTCATGCACCTCTCCGACGACATGCGAGATGAACTCGAGCGGCGCCTGGCGCTCATTGCCGACGAGCAAGCAGATGATCCGGTGTTTCGTGATCTGCCGAAGCCCGATGTGGTAGCGCTTCTGGTGCTTGTGGTTGCCTCCGTTGTTGGCACTGTGATCTTGCAGGTGCTCTAAGTGACGCTTCTCATTCGTCCGCTGCATGAAGGATTCGGAAGCCAGTGAACGCCACGGAGGGGAGCGCAGACCCGCAAGCTGTATCTGTCATCGACCAAGCCCTCGCCGAAACACTCCCGCTCACGCGTGTGGAACGTCGCTGGACCTTCTTCGACGTATTGAGCGTGAAGACCGGGCTTGCGATCGCCACGTGGGCATTTCTCTTTGGTGGCACCACCGCGCAGTTTGTGGGTTTTCGCGACGGGGTGCTCACCATGATCGCCGGCAACACCATCGGAGTGGTGATTCTGCTGTTTGCGTTCGTACTGCCGTCAAGCAAGTGGGGGACGGAATTCTTCGTGCATCAGCGTTCGGTCTACGGGCCGGTCGGCGCGATAGGCTTAGTACTGGTGGCTGTGGTGGCGATGGTCTTCGCGTGGGCAGCAATTTTGGCCTCCATGATCGGCAAGTCGGCGGTGGAAATAGTGCGCATCGCGATACCGTTGGCGTCGCCGAATGTGCTGGTGCTGCAAACCGTCGTGGCCTTGATGATGCTCGCGCTGGCGTGGGCCATCCTCATTCGTGGCAGTGCGGGCGTTCGGCTGCTGAATCGGGTTGCCGCACCGGCACTGCTGCTGTTGTGCATGTGGCTCATGTTAGCGCTCTTCTCCAGAGTGCCATTCGCCACACTACTCGCCGCGCCCGCGCTCACACCGCACCCGGACCGCGCCACCAACATCATGCTCGCGGTAGAGCTGAACATCGCCGGCGGCATCAGTTGGGCGTCACTAGCCGCCAACCTTGGTCGCTACGGACAAACGCAGCGTGCTGTGGTGTGGGGTAGTCTGATCGCGTACGTGCCGGTGAATGTGCTCGCCGCAACTGTCGGGCTGATTTCCGCGCTCGTCTTGGGCAGTGCCGACCCGGTCTCGTGGATGATTCCGATCACCGGGCCCGTGCCCGGCGTGCTACTGCTACTGCTTCTCGTCATCGCCAACCTGAGCAGTCTTGTGGCAATGACCCAGGGCAATTGTCAAACACTTATCCAGCACTTTGGCCCGCGCCTGCAGCAACTCGGCTGGTCGCGCTTTACGCTGGTGTTCTTTCTCGGTGTGGCGACAATCGTGCTGCTTGCTTCTGAGGCGTTGTACAACCGGTTCTTCACGCTGGTGGCGTTCTTCCAGGCGGTTCTCGCGCCGATGTGTGGCGTCGCGCTGGCCGACCGGCTCGTGCTGCGCCGCAATTGGGTCAACGTGCGCGCCTTGTACGACGGTACCGCACAGGGCGCGTACGGGTACTGGCGACGCGTGAACTGGGCCGCGCTCACCGCACTATTCGCTGGTGGCGCTGCGTACCTGGCGCTGCTCAACCCACTCGCGATGACGGGCACACCGCTCTTCACGCGAATTTCTGCGAGTGTACCGGCGGTAGCGGTTGCGTTTGCCGTGCATGTGCTGCTTGCGCGCCTCGTGGTCCTGCGTTCGGGAAAGGGTGCGTACACGTGGTAAGAAGACAGGACACCCGCAAATCTAATGTGCTCAGGCAGATAAAGCAAAGACACCCACGTCTTAACGTCATTAAAATAAAGCAATAAAGCAAAGACACCTAAAGCAAAGACACCCACGTCTTAGCTTAATTCCTACGCCGAAAGCAGCAAAAGCAGGTATTCATACCCACCCATGTGGCGCTACGATCAGGTCATACCTACTGCCCGCCATCGCCTCGGGTCATAGTTTTTACCCTGACCCGAAATGTAGGCGAGGCGGACACCCTGGGAGGGCAATCCCAAGTCAGAAAGGCAGTCGCCTGGTTGCCACAAGCCCCCGGAGTTTATGGGTCGCCAACCCATCTGGCTGCAATAAACGGAAGTTCCAGCCAGTTTGCCGGGGCCGTGGATGTCAACGCCAACGGCTTGGTTGTGGGCTATGCGGATACCGGCGGTGGACGCCAGGCGGTGCTGTGGGTGCTGCCGATTACGCCATGACTGTTTGCCCTGGCACACGATGACAGGCAGATTTCCTACACGTCTTCTGGCCAATCGTCCATTCCTGGCCATACGATCATTTTGCCATGCTGAATAGACGGTTTCGTCCGTTTGGCCTAAAATAGGCTAAACAGGCTAATCGAGAGGAATTGATCATGCGGAGCATGCCGGCACATGATGCCAAAGCGAAATTTGGTCAGTTGTTGGATGCGGCGAGGGAAGGCCCGGTAGCCATCAGTAAACACGGGCGTGAGGTTGCAGTGGTAATTTCAAAAGAAGAATTCGACGCTGTTCAGTCTCTCAAGCTTGACCGCTTCCGTGCCGAAGTTCAAAAAGGATTCGAGTCGATCGAGCGCGGGGACTTCATGGAAATTTCTGCAGGTGATCTTGCGGCGCTGGGAGAGTCCATCAAGGCCGAGGGTCGCAAGCGCAAGCGGCAAAAATGAAGATCCGCTTGTCGGCTGAGGCACAAGGCGATCTGCGCGACGTTTGGGAATACAGTCGATTCAATTGGGGTTTCCCACAAGCCGACCTCTATCTCGACCAGATTCTGCTGCGCATTGGCTGGTTGCCTTCCAACCCCGGATTATGGCGACCCCGGCCTGAACTTGGGAAGAGTATTCACTCTTACCCGGAACAGCAGCATGTTATTGTTTTCCGCAAAAGCGGGCATGTCCTCTTCATTTCCCGAGTACTGCATCACGCGATGTACCCTTCCCGCATAATCTTCGGAGGATCGGGGCCAGAGTGAAGACTCACATGTCATTAACATAACCCATATCGGCCATGCCCGCTCGCAGAGTTTGGTTCTGGTCACCAACAATATGAAGGAATTCAAAAAAGTGTCTGGCCTGCGGCTGGAGAACTGGGTGGGCAAGAAATAATCTTAAACCACGAAAAGCATGAGATGTCGCCCTTACGACAGAAACCCACCATGCCAACTCCTTAGCGAGTATTTATGCCGCAAAAAAGCAGGGACTAAGCGCAGAAATCGAGCCTGGTTTTGCACTAACTGGTTGCTCATAAGAGTCTTGACAGGTCCGACCCGATTAACCCGTTTTTTTCAACAATCTGGCCGATGACCCCCGCTTCAAGGCCTTCCTGCGCAAGATGAATCTGCCGATGGAGAAGCCGTATGTCCCGACTCTTTGAACTGCACGACCGAAACCCTTTATGGCGTTGAATCGCCCGGAGGGAAATCAAGAAAGTTGTCGGCAACACAAGTCCGCCTGTCCCCAGGGGTTCAGGCTCGAACGTCTTCGACCTGCTTTACCGGCACAATACGGGCGACACGTTTCATGACCTGCTTGTTTTGCTCAGCCTTCCTCAGGTCGTAGGCTGCCTGCAATCGCATCCATACGTCCGGCGAGCTGCCAAACAGGCGAGACACCTTCAGACACATGATGGCGGAAAGAGGCTTACGTTCTGCCAGAATATCGTGAAGCATCTGGCGGGAGATGCCCAAAGCTTTCGCCGCAGACGTCACGGACAGACCGACAGACGGCAGGATGTCCTCCCTGATAATCTCGCCCGGATGGACGGGCGGCAGTCCGTTCTTTCTCCCCATAGTTTCCTCCTTAATGGTAGTCCTCAAAATCGACATCGATTGCACTTTCGCCTGACCAGCCGAATGTGATCCGGTAATTCCCGGTCACGCGCACCGACCAGCGCTTTGGGTTGCCTTGCAGTGCCTGGAAGCGAAAGCCAGCGATGTTCATGTCCTCCGGACGCGCCGCCACTTCCATTAATTGCAGGATACGTAAGCACTTCCTGACATGATCGGTACCGATCCGGCGCGTCTTGCCGGTTCGGTGAATTTCTTCAAGCCCTTTATGTCGGAAGCCACCAATCACTTTATGAGTGTAATCTGTTTAGTTTACATCGTCAACGGAACAGCTGCATCACCAACGACATACTGCACCAAGGATTCGAATATTTCGAGTTCATGGCTAATAGAAAAGTCCGGTTTTTATCGCCCCTGAGTTGTCCGCTTTTGATCAAGCCACTGAGGGGGAAGCCGAGTTGGGACCCGAGAGTTATCGAAGGATTTTCGGCTCGACTCGAGGTACTTCCCTATGATGACAAAGCCGCCATACACACCGGGCAGATTCGGGCTGAATTGGCCAGGCGCGGCAAGCCGATCGGGCCGTATGACCAAGTGATTACCGGCCATGCCCGCTCGCAGAGTTCGGTTCTGGTCACCAACAATGTGAAGAAATTCAGACAAGTGTCTGGCCTGCGGCTCGAGAACTGGGTGGGCAAGGGGCCCGGTTCGTGGCAGTCTGATATTGCGGTTTATTCCAGCAATTCGTAGCCATCGCAGAAGGTGGCGTCCAGATTGCCGTCGCAG
>JANOGQ010000019.1:0-2970 GCA_031406105.1 Lysobacterales bacterium
CGGCCTGTCTGAATCTTCACTACTCCAAAGCGAAGTCAAGGGTGTGGATCTGAATTTCCAGGTTGGATTTACTACCATTCAGGCCATTGAATTGCGCATCATAAACCTGGGTCAAGGCCAGGCCCAATTGCACTTCTCCAGCCTGATCGGTAGTAAATCCAACCTGGAAATTCAGATCCACACCCTTGACTTCGCTTTGGAGTAGTGAAGATTCAGACAGGCCGGGCAGAATAATATCGATTGCTGAAGTTGAATAGCGGGTCGGATCAAAAATCGGCACCTGGTTGAAGCGGTTAGCCGGGTTCAGGCCGATCTGACCACTGCTGGATTCCCTGGTGAACCAGTTGATGGAGCCCGAAACTGCACCGAAATCCTTGCGGGCACCCAGGCTGAGAGTACGCCGGTCAAACTCTGCAGGTTGATCATCGACAAAGCGACAACCCGATGCAGTGTAGGAGTCCGGTTTGAGGGTTCCGCTCAGACACTGAATGTTGCCAAGAGCATGGTATTGGGGATTTGCAATGGCTTGCTCGGAACTACCCTGCACGCTGAAGCCATGGCTCAGCGGCACTGCCAAGCTTGCGCCAAGGCCCATTAAGGAGGAAGAATTCAGAGTGCGATCTGACTGGTCGCCCTGTAACTGCAGCGGATGAGCCAGCTGCAATTGCAACTTCGGAATGTCGCTACCCGCCAGATCAAACTCAAAAGCACCCGAAACAGGCTCCAGAATCAGCGGAGTTCCGGGGTGAATGCGGGCTTGGCGGGGGATGGCTGAGGCGGAACTGGTATTGATCAGCTGGTCGTTATCATGATCCAGCAATTGCAGGGTGGTGGTCTGCTGATCGGCAGCAGAAACGTTCATGCAGAGCAGGCAAAGGAGAACCCCCATTGAAAACGGATTCTGACCTGCCTTTTGCAATGTCCTCTGATTGATCATCAATTCCGATAAAAAACAAGTGTTTAACCAATTCCGCCGCACTGACACACGCTTAGAGTCAGGCCTTTCTGAAAAGTTTGATTTTAATATAGCAAATTTATGGGAAATTCACGCAAATTATTCACGATTGATCCGCTGTTATACTGCCGCCAATGCCTGACGGGGAAATGGCTTGGTTCGAACTGACACTCCAGTTGGTGAATTTGGCGCTACTGCGCCTGAATTTTCCCTGCCCGGCATTGATGGCAATTTGTGGTCTCGCGATGATTGTATGGGTGCCCGCGGTCTGCTGGTCATGTTCATTTGTAATCACTGTCCGTACGTGCAGGCCATCAACAAAAAGCTGGTCCGTGACACTACCGAACTGATCAGGCTAGGCATTGGCTGTGTCGCCATAATGCCAAATGATACCCAGGCCTATCCGCAAGACAGCTTGCCCTATATGCAAAAGGTGGCGCAGCAGCAGGGCTATCCCTTTCCTTATCTGATGGATGAGCGCCAAGACGTAGCCAGGCAGTTTGGCGCAGTTTGTACGCCGGATTTTTTTGGCTATAACGCGGCATTGCAACTACAGTACCGCGGCAGGCTGGACTCCGCCGGAAAAAGCGCTGATGAAAACGCCCCACGTGAGCTGTACCTGGCGATGAAAGGCATTGCGGAACATGGAAAAGGTCCGCTTGATCAAGTGCCTTCCATGGGCTGTTCCATCAAGTGGCGGTTGAACGAGTAGTCTTCCTGCGAGCTGCTGCGGCAGCAGTCTGACAGCCACTGCAAACCTGAGTTAGTATGTGCTCCGCTGTCAGCAGGAGCTGACCGGCACCAGCACCAGAGCAGAAGCCGAAAAAGCCCAGCTGTTTGCCGGTGGTGCTTTGGGAGTTGAATGAATATTGGGCTGAATGTAAAGCGCGGCACGCTGCAGAAATTCGGCAAGGCAGCTAACTGTGTTTGATTTGAGGCAGTACAGAAAATTGATTCACAATTACAGTCAGGAAAGCAGATGCCCAGCAGACGTGATCTAGCCAACGCCATACGCGCCCTGTCAATGGACGCAGTCCAGCAAGCCAATTCTGGCCATCCAGGTATGCCCATGGGCATGGCCGATATTGCTGAAGTGCTGTGGAATGACCACCTGAAACACAATCCTGCCAACCCAGCCTGGCCTGATCGTGACCGTTTTGTGCTGTCCAATGGCCACGGCTCGATGTTGTTGTACTCAGTGCTGCATCTTACTGGCTACAAACTGCCAATTGAGGAACTGAAAAACTTCCGTCAATGGCATTCGCGTACCGCTGGACACCCGGAATATGCGGAAACTCCTGGCGTTGAAACAACTACAGGCCCGCTAGGACAGGGCATCAGCAATGCAGTGGGTATGGCACTGGCTGAAAAGGTGCTGGCCAATCGTTTTAACCGGGATGGCCATTCCATCGTGGATCACCACACCTGGGTTTTCCTGGGTGACGGTTGCCTGATGGAAGGTATTTCTCACGAGTCCTGCTCGCTGGCGGGAACTCTGGGCCTGGGCAAGCTGATCTGCTTGTGGGACGACAATGGCATTTCCATTGACGGTGAAGTGCAGGGCTGGTTTACCGACAACACGGCTGCGCGATTCGAGGCTTATGGCTGGCAGGTGATCCGTGATGTGGACGGACATGATCCGGTCGAAATCCACCAGGCGATTTCTACGGCGCAAGCAGAAACCGACCGCCCAAGCCTGATTTGCTGCCGCACAGTGATTGGCTTCGGGGCACCTAACAAACAAGGCACGGAAGCCACCCATGGGGCACCTCTGGGTGCTGCGGAAGTTGCAGCCGCCCGCGAGCACCTGGGCTGGCCCCATGCGCCGTTTGAAATCCCCTCAGACATTACCAGTCATTGGGATGCGCGGGATAAAGGGGCCAGTCGCGAACATGACTGGCAAAAGCGATTTGATGCATATAGCCAGCAGTTTCCGCAATTGGCTGCAGAGTTCAATCGTCGCCTGCGGGGCGAATTGCCTTCAGATTGGCAGGCACGAAGCTCTGAGCTGATTG
>JANOGQ010000541.1:0-1884 GCA_031406105.1 Lysobacterales bacterium
CGCAGCGCCAGCCAGCTGATGTGGCCATCGCCATGGTCCCACACCTGCACGTCAAATAACTTTCCTGCGATTCTCGTACAGAAACTGAAAATCTCGTCATCAGCGCAGATGTTACGCGGCGGATTCTGTGTATCACATGCAACCAGGCTGGCCAGGTGACTGATGATGGATGGCAGACTCACGCCTTGCTTTTCCTGACTTTGCCCGCCAGGGTAGTGCTCTGCCCCAGCAACTTGATGAAGCCCACGGCTTCTTCCGGTGTCCAGTCACAACTTTGTGCGTAAATCGCGCCAGCCTTGTGGAGGCGATAAGGTGTATCAACGCTGGCAGCCAGCAGATAGCCCCCTTCACTAAGCAGTTCAACTTCACCGCTGACGTACTGCTGCGAGCTTTTGAGATAGGCTTCGAGGTCGTGTTTGTGCGGCTCATAGAAAAAACCGGCATAAACCAGTTCAGCCCAACGAGCGGCTATGCCAGCACGAAACTGGGTCTGGAAGCGGGTATTTACTGCGTCTTCCAAAGCCTTATGGGCAGCCAGCAAGCCATCGATGCCCGGACACTCAAATGCGATACGGCCTTTCAGGCCAATAGTTACGTCACCAGTGTATATATGTCGACCTATGCCATAGGCCCCCAGTTTCTGATTCAGTTGCCGAAGGATTTCAGGGCCCGGGAGCGGCGAGCCATCAATGCTGACAGCTCGTCCTTGCTCGAATCCCAAACGCACAGACATGGGCTCTTGCGGCCAGTCTGTTCTTGAACGGGTCATGGTCCAGACATCACCCGCGGGCGCCTGGTTACGGTCAATTTCACTGCCGGAAATGGTTACGCCCAGCAGGTTTTCGTTGATGGAGTAACGGCTGCTGCTGACGGCAATCGAGATACCCGCATCGGCAAGAACCTTCATTTCATGATCCCGCACCTGGGACACGCGGGATTGCAAATCGCGAATGGGTGCATGAATCTGGTAGTCACCCAAGCTGCGCACAGTTTGGTCAAAGCGCATCTGATCATTTCCCATGCCCGTGCAACCATGACCGAAATGCACCGTACCCAACTCATCACACAGTTTCAGGCAATGCTTTACGATCAGATAGCGATCGGAACACAGTAAAGGGTACTCGCCCAGCATGCGGGCATGGCTCCAGACCAGTGGCACCACGAACTCCTGCCAAATCTCGTCAGCAACAGAAATCTCATGGTGTTGAGCTGCCCCCAGTGACAAAGCGCGTTCAGCAATGGAGGCTTTTCCCTCGTCCGTCATGCCACCCGTGTCAACAAAGGCGGTATGAACCTCAAAACCTTGCTGCACCATGTCCAGCACACAATAACTGGTATCCAGGCCACCGGAAAAAGCCAGTACGATTTTCTCGTTCATAAAAAATTCTCTGCTCTCTTATTCTGTAGTTCGCCAGTGGTCCGTTAGATTTCCGGCTGGCCCAGCAATGTCATCATCACCGCCTTCTGAACATGCAGGCGATTTTCGGCTTCATCCAGAGCCACGCAGTATTCTGCGTCCATTACTTCGTCAGTCGCTTTCACGTTTCTGCGCAAAGGCAGGCAATGGCTGAACAGACCACCATTGGTCAGGGCCATTTTCTTTCCATCCACGATAAAGTGACGATATTTTTCCCGTAACAACCACTCCTCTTCGGGCCGACCATAAAACGGTAAGGCACCCCAGCTCTTGGCGTAAACCACAGCTGCGTCGCTATAGGACGCCTCAATATCATGGCTGACGGAAAAACTACCGCCAGAATTTGCTGCATTTTCCTGCGCAGCCTGTTCGAACTGACTGTCCAGTCGATAAGCTTCCTCCGGGCATAACAAAGTCACATCCATGCCAAACTTGCTGGCCATCAAAAGGGCTGAATTTGCTACCGC
>JANOGQ010000125.1:0-2997 GCA_031406105.1 Lysobacterales bacterium
GCCTGCGTGACGAGCTCGACTGGTTCGGTTCGCGGCAGGCAGAAGAGCCCAGCGCCGACGGCCTGGGCACGACGGCCACGGTCCGCGCCCGGTCCTGAGCGAACGCAGCGTGCGCTCTCAGCGCGCTGCTGCTGCTGCTGCGCGCGCCTCGACCGCCAGCACCGCGGCTTCCACGCGCGAGCTGCGGCCACCGGCGGCTGCCACGATCCAGGCTTTGTCGGCTTTCAGCGGGGTTTCATCGAGACGCTGCAGCAGATCCTCGCTGGTATAGCCCGAAGATGCCTGAATAACCGATTCCAGACCTGCTGCCTGCAATGCCACAGCGCTTGCCGGGCCTATGGCCGCCAGCTGACAGGCTGCCAGCAACTCTGCTGGCAATTGCAATAAGGCAAACTGCACCGCACGTGGGCTGGTAAAAACCAGCAGCGGCGAAGGCTTTGCAGTGACAGACTGCTGCAAGCGTTCAAGCTTGACGCTATTGATAGTTGCTGCTTTGAATTCATGCGCGGGCTGGATCACCATTTTCAGGGGCAAATCGGCAAGCTGCAAAGCCAACTGCTGCGCCTCAGCGAGTGGCCGCGTAATCAACAGCAAATCGAAAAGCATTTCAGGCCCGGGCTATGATCTGGTCAGCGCCCTGCTGCAGCAGATCGCTGGCAAGCGCCTCAGCCAGTTGCTGTAATTCAGTAACCGGGCCCTGCTGCTGACTGCGCAGAATCCGGCTGCCATCGGCTTCGCCAACCAGGGCTTGCAGCTGCAACAACTCGCCATACAGTTCTGCATAAACCGCCAGAGGCACCTGGCAACTGCCCTGCAACAACTGAGCCACGCGGCGCTCGGCGCGGGTGCGCAGCGAGGTTTCAATGTGATCCAGCGGCAGCAACAATCCGCGGGTGCGGGCATCTTCAGCGCCATACTGCAGGCCTATTGTCCCCTGGGCAGGAGCCGGTAACCAGCCAGGTGCTGAAAGGGTTTCTGTGATCAGTGCTTCCAGCCCCAGGCGCTCCAGGCCGGCACGAGCCAGGATGATCGCCTCGTACTCACCTTCCTGCAGCTTGCGAATCCGCGTGTTGACGTTGCCGCGCAAATCCAGCACCTGCAAATCGGGCCGTGTCGCCAACAATTGACACTGCCGCCGCAGGCTACTGCTGCCAATGCGCGCACCTGCAGGCAGTTCATGCAAGCGTTGGCCTTCGCGTGACAGCAGGGCATCAAAAGCATTAGCGCGCTGCAGCACAATATCAACCCGCAGACCCCTCGTCATTTCCACCGGCACATCTTTCATGGAATGCACTGCCAGGTCAGCCTGGCCTGCCAGTAATGCACGTTCGAGTTCTTTGAGGAACAGGCCCTTGCCACCGATGCTGGCCAATGGCCTGTCCAGAATGCGATCGCCTTCAGTGACCAGCGGCAATAACTCAACCTGCAGGCCAGGATGATGTTGCCGCAACAGGCCAGCCACGTGTTCAGCCTGCCACAGGGCGAGTGCGCTTTTACGGCTTGCTATGGTCAGGATTTCGCCCATGGCAATACTCAGAGTTCAGCCAGTAATTTACGTAAGGCAGCAACATTGCGACGGCTGACTTCCGGCCGCTCGTCGGTACCGCTCAGTACTGCCAGCACACTGCCATTGTCACTGCGTTCCAGTCCGCGCAAATGACGAGTGGAGATGAGAGCATTGCGGTGAACGCGGAAAAACACATCACTGTGGCGGGATTCGAGCTCAGTGAGTGAGTCATCTATCACTGTTGTGCCTTTTTCGTGCACTACCGTTGTGTACTTGTCTTCGGCCAGCAAACAGATCACACGATCTACCGGAGTCAGCAGTACTTTGCCGCCCACGGTGGATTTAAGAAACGCACCCGGCGCCTGGTCTTCACGATCACCCAGGAATCGCCTGGCTTTTTCCAACGCCTGCAGCAGACGCTCGGCGCGCACCGGCTTGACCAGATAGTCAACCGCTTGCGCTTCGAAAGCTTCCAGCGCCTGGTTCTGATAAGCGGTACAAAAAATGATGGCTGGCTGTGAGCCGCCTTTTTCCAAAGTACGCGCCAGTGTCATGCCATCCATGCCAGGCATGGATATATCCAGCAACAGAATATCCGGCGCCAGGTGCTCGATGCATTGCATGGCCTGCTGGCCGGAACCGGCTTCACCCACCACATTAAAGTTGGGCAATTCGGACAACATGCGGCGCATGCGGTCGCGTGCGGGAGATTCGTCGTCAACGATCAGTATGCGCAACATAGGGCAAGCTCAACACCAGGTAAAATTGCTCATCATTATGATAGGTAACCAGACTGGCGCGCGAACCGTATGCCAATCGCAAGCGGTCGCGGATATTCGGCATGGCTAAGCCATGACCTGCAACCACTTGCCCCCCGGCAGTTACCGGGTTGGTAATGGTAATCACTACCTGGTCACCCTCCAAACGTCCGTATACGCTGATTTTGCCACCTTCAGGATTGGTCTGGACACCATGTCCCACGGCATTCTCCAGCAAGGGCTGCAGCATCAGCGGAAGAATGGCGGCATTGGCTGGCAACTCACTGACCCGCCAGTCGATCTGCAGCCGCTCACCGAGCCGGCGTTTTTCCATGTCCAGGTACTGGCGCGCCAGGCCGAGTTCGTCAGCCAGGCTGATGGCCTGATCTGCACGACGCATGCTGCCACGGAAGATATCCGCCAGATCCTCAATCGCTGCTTCGGCATTTTTCGGATCCACCGGCACCAGGCTGGCGATGGTATTGAGACTGTTGAACAGGAAATGCGGCCGGATCCGCGCCTGCAGCGCCTGCACCCGGGCTTCTGCCTGCGCCATCAGCTGTGCCCGCCAGCGCGACCGTACCAGCAGATAGCGTAGAAAAGCCGCAGCCACTATGGCCACAGCCAACACACTTTCCAGCACAAAGCTCCGCAGGCTGGGCATTTCACCACTCAGATTGAGAAAGGGAGTGGCTTGCCAGGCGCCATAACTGAAGACCATCGCCAGCAGCA
>JANOGQ010000201.1:0-7756 GCA_031406105.1 Lysobacterales bacterium
GCGGCCATTCTCAATGCGCTGGCGGAACATGCCAAACTGGTAACGAATTCCATAACCGGTAAGCGGCAGACCTAAGGTGGCACAGCTGTCCAGGAAACAGGCTGCCAGCCGCCCCAGGCCCCCATTGCCGAGGCCAGCATCGTGTTCTGCCTCGCACACTTCTTCCAGGTCCACACCCAGCGATTCCAGTGCTTCGCCAGCCTCATCGGTCAGATCGAGACTGAGCAAGGCATTGCGCAACAATCGCCCCATCAGGAATTCCATGGACAAGTAACAGGCGCGGCGCTGGCCACTTTTTTCGATGGCGATAGTGGTTTGATTCCAGCGTTCCATCAGCCGTTCACGGGTCGCATATACCAGGGCCTGGTAGAGAAACGGCTGGTCGGCACGCACTGTGCGTCGACCCAGCATGCGGGTGTAGTAGTGCGTGAGGCTGGTCAGCATGGCATCACTATCCATGCCCAGCCTGGCAGATGGCATGAATTCCAGCTTGGCGGCCGCATCGCTTGCGGCAGCGGCATCAGCCAATGTGCCACCCGATGTGCCACCCGATATTCCACCTGGTATTTCAGCCGATGTTCCACCTGGTATTCTGGCGTTCAAATCTTCAGTCTCCTTGCTCCGCTTGCCGGGAGCCTGCTGCTCAATCATTCTAAGGAAGCTCTGATTAATTCATCCTTGAATTATCAGAGCACGCCAAACACAAAACGTGGTTTTTGTTTGGCTTCATTTTCAATGATTTGCAATCATTGAAAATGGCGGCACATCCTTATGCCGCGGAAACTCTGAATAAATCAGAGCTTCCCTAAGAAACCGGCATCGCCGGATTCGGGCTGCAGCCACAGGGTCGCCAACGGTGGCAGGCACAGCTCCAGTGAATCCTGCCAGCGATGAGCACTCACCTGGCGGGTACTGAGCACGCCCTTCGAACCAGAGCCGCTGCCGCCAAACTCAGGCGCATCGGTGTTCAGAATCACCCGATAGTTGCCTGCATGCGGCACTCCCAGCCGATAAGCCGTGCGCACCACCGGTGTGAAATTGCACACGCAGATCATGAATCGTCCGGTGTGATCGCGTCGTTGCCAGGCATAAACACTGTGCGCGCTGTCATCACAGTCTATCCACTCAAATCCGCTGGCCGCAAAATCCACCTCATACAATGCTGGCAAGCCTCGATAGCAGTGGTTCAATTGCCGGATCAATGCCTGCATGCCGCTGTGCGGCGCGTGCTCCAGCAAATGCCAGTCCAGCGAACGCTGATGATCCCACTCTGCCCATTGGGCAAACTCGCCACCCATGAACAACAGCTTCTTGCCGGGGTGGGCATACATGTAAGCGTAATAAGCCCGCAGGTTGGCGAATCGTTGCCAATCATCACCCGACATACGGCCCAGCAAGGAGCCTTTGCCATGCACCACCTCATCGTGCGACAGCGGCAGGATGAAGTTTTCAGTGAATGCGTAAACCATCCCAAAAGTCATCTTGTGGTGATGGTATTTGCGATGCACTGGATCTTCGCTCATGTAAGACAGCGTGTCGTTCATCCAGCCCATGTTCCACTTGCAGGTAAAGCCCAAACCACCCGATTCCACCGGCCGCGAAACCCCGGACCAGGCGGTGGATTCTTCGGCATGGCTGCAGGCGCCTTCGAGATGAATCACCTGGTTCATTTTCTTCAGAAAGGCCACGGCCTCCAGATTTTCATTGCCTCCGAACTGGTTGGGCAACCATTCCCCCGCTTCACGTGAATAATCGAGATACAGCATGGAAGCCACGGCATCCACGTGCAAGGCATCGACATGAAATTCGCGTATCCAGTAAAGCGCACTGCTGATCAGGTAGTTGATGACTTCACGCCGACCATAATTGAAGATCAGCGTCCCCCAATCCCTGTGTTCCCCACGGCGCGGATCCTCGTGCTCATAAAGGGCCGTTCCATCGAAGCGGCTCAAGCCATGTTCATCACGCGGGAAATGCGCAGGCACCCAGTCGGCGATCACGCCAATTCCTGCACGATGCAATTCATCAATCAGGAAACGCAGATCATCCGGCTTGCCAAAGCGCTGTGTGGCAGCGTACAAGCCAACAGGCTGATAACCCCATGAACCATCGAAAGGATGTTCGCTCAGGGGTAAGAACTCAACGTGGGTGAATTCCATGTCCCGCACATAGGCCACCAGCTGACTGGCCTGCTGCCGGTAGCTCAAAGGCTGGTTGCCGGGGGACGTGCGCCGCCAGGAACCGAGGTGTACTTCGTAAATCGCCATGGGCTTGTCCAGCCCCGGGACCGGGCCGCGGCTTTGCATCCACTCTGCATCCCGCCAGCGGTAACGACTCTCTTCCACGATAGCGGCATTGCCGGGTGGCGGCTCAAAACGATGGCCTACCGGATCGGCCTTCAGCGGCAGCAAGTGGCCAGACGAATCCACGATTTCGAACTTGTAAGGAGCACCCGCAACAACAGCAGGAATGAAAATTTCCCAGATGCCATTGCCGGGATGCAGGCGCATGACGTGCAGGCGACCATCCCAGCTGTTGAAGTCGCCGATTACGCTGACGCGGGATGCATTGGGTGCCCAGACGGAAAACACTGTGCCTCTTACAGCCAGGTTTTGACACACGTGTGCGCCGAGTTTGCGATACAGATCTGTGTGAGCACCTTCACCCAGCAGATAAAGATCCAGCTCACCGAACAGTGAGGGGAAGCGATAGGGATCATCGATGATCGCATGCCCACCATCTGCAAAGCCTATGCGCAGGCGATAGCTTCTGAGTCGCGGTGGCAGCAGGGCTTCGAAAATGCCGCCGGGATGTACCCGCTCAAACAGCCCCAGCTGCTGCGATTTACGATCCAGCAGTGCCACTTCATGGGCCTGCGGATTCAGAACACGAACCTGTTGTTGAGCACCCAGGGGATGGGGGCCCAGCACGGCAAAAGGGTTGTTGTGCCTGCCCTTGACCAATGCCTGGTATTGCGCGCTATCCAGGCTGCCTTTGCTTGCCGAAGAATCAGCCATGATGGGTATACAACTCGTCGATGTAGGCTTGTGCCGACAGTTTCCAGGAAAATCTCTCGGCTGCCGCCTGGTGCCGGATGTCTTGCCAAATTGCCGGATGCTGTTCGCGTAGCTGCAGGGCCATGTCCACAGCCTCTACAAAAGCACTGGCCTGTTCAGCAGGGCCAGCACCACCAAACACAAAGCCGGTCTCAAAGTGCCTCACCGTGTCTTTCAAGCCACCTACACCATGCACGACGCAAACTTGTCCGGCGCGCATGGCCAACATCTGGCTGATCCCGCAGGGCTCAAAACTGCTGGGCATAAGAAACAGGTCACCGCATTCGTATAAGGCCTTCGAAAGGTCTTCTGCGTAACCATTCAGGAACAGGAAGTTGGCATGCGTACTGGCAATTTCTGCTAATCGCTGTGCAAGCTTCTGATCACCGCTACCCAGCAGGACGAAGAGGCTATCCGGCCCGAGTTGCTGCAGCAGCTTTTCCAGCGCACTGCAAGAATCCTTCCGCTGACCCTGTTCCTGGCCTTGTATCTGGCCCTTTTGGTGACTGGCTACAGCCTGCAGCATAAGGGCAACTTTTTGTTCGACCAGCCGGCCTATGCTGCTCAGCAAATGCCGTGGGCGAGTGCTTGCCTGCAACCAGCGCCGCGCCGGATCAGCAGCACAGATCAGCGATGCATAACGCTGTATGGTCATTCTGAGATCATCCCAGGAGGCTGCGGTATTTTGATTGTCGTCATACATGCAGCCATTGAGTATGCCCTTCAAACGATGCTGGCGCTCTGCCTGCTGCAGTTCTGCCTGCAGCCCTTCACCACCGATAAAACCGAGCGCCGTGTCACTCGGCAGTGTAATTTCCCGCGCATAAGTGGGCGAGACAGTATTGCAGCAATCGGCCAGGCGAATGGCAGTGGCCATGAAATTCACACAATCTCTATAGCGGGGATCAAGCATGTGCTGCAAAGGCAAGGGCGCGGAGGGAAACCAGGCGCGCAGGCTTGACGCATGGCCATCCAGCGGCCTTATGCCCTGGTAAGCCAGGTTGTGTATGGTGAATACGCAACGCAATTGCCGCAGCACAGACTGCTCCGGCGCGCCCGCCCGCAAGGCAAACAACAAGCCGGTGTGCCAGTCGTGCAAGTGCAGTATGGCCGGTGGATGCGGATCAGCTTCTACCAACGCAGCCAGCGCAGCAGTGAAGAAAGCAAATTTGCCAGCGTCGGTCGCAAAGGGATTGTGGTTATCATCCTCGTGGTAAATCTTTCCATCGCCTTTTGGGTCCAGCAAAGCATGAGCGATAACAACGATCTCTACGTGCTCGACCGGCGATTGCAGTCGCCAGACTTCGGCATATCGTTTCTTTCCGCCAAAAAAAACCGCCAGCCTTCTTATACGGCGGGCACCTGGCAAGTGATGAAAGCGCCCATAGGCCGGGGTAATGATGCGGATACTCCAGCCCAGCTCAGCCAGTGCAATCGGCAAATCGCGTATGACGTCGCCGACTCCTCCCACTTTTCCGCCAGGCAGATAACCGTTTTCGGCAGCTACCAGCCAGACGCTGTGCCCCTTGGTCGGGCGCGTTTCCAGCACTCCATCGAATTTCAAATCACTGCCTCAACGGGTGTAATGCAGCTTCTGGCCAAAACTTTCCGGCGTGACCAGCGTGCAGCCCGACTCGGTGACCCGAAAGCCACGTCTGCGGTCCTCATCAGGATCGACACCGATGCTGGTGCCTTCGGGAATCACCGTACCGCGATCGACAATAACTTTGCGAAGATCGCAATGCCGCTTGATTTCACAATCCGGCAGGATAAGCGACTGATCGATGACGCTGTACGAACGAATCGTGCTGTTAGAAAACAGAACGGAACGTTGCACGCTGGCACCTGAAATGATGCAACCGGCAGAAACCAGTGACTGGATCGCCTCACCGCGACGACCGGGCGAATCAAAAACGAACTTGGCAGGCGGTAGTTGTGCCTGGTCAGTGTAAATGGGCCAGTTGCTGTCATAAAGATTCAGCGGCGGAGAAACATAAGTCAATTCCATGTTGGCCAGCCAGAAGGCATCCAGCGTTCCGACATCCCTCCAGTAAGCCTGCTTGCCCGTTTCAAGGTCGCGGAACGGGTAGGCGTAGATGCGGTAATTCCTGATAATCGAGGGTATGACATCTTTGCCAAAATCATGGCTCGAATGGGGCATGTCACTGTCCTTGATGATCTGCTCGAACAAAAAAGTCGTGTTGAACACGTAGTTGCCCATGGAAGCCAGGCAAATCCCCTCACGCCCCGGTAAGGAGGCCGGATGTTCGGGTTTTTCATCAAATGCAATCACGCGCCCCTCTTCGTCTACCGTCATCACGCCGAGTTGCCCGGCTGCCTCCTCAACTGGCACCTCGATGCAGCAAACGGTCATATCGGCTTCACGCGCCTTGTGCCAGGCCAGAAGAGGCCCATAGTCCATTTTGTAAACATGGTCGCCTGCAAGTATCAGAACCAGGCTGGGTTGGTGTGCGTGGATGATATCCAGGTTCTGATAAACCGCATCCGCTGTACCCTTGTACCATTCACCCCCCACCCGCTGGGAAGCCGGCAGGATCTCCACAAATTCGCGCGAGCCCGCCTGGAATTTTGTCCAGCCATGAACCAGATGGCGAATCAGGGAGTGGGCTTTGTATTGGGTTAGCACGCCGATCCGCCGCACGCCGAAATTAATGCAGTTCGACAGGGGAAAGTCGATGATGCGTAATTTCCCACCGAAGTAAACGGCCGGTTTGGCACGCCAGCGAGTCAGTTCATAAAGGCGTGAGCCCTGCCCGCCAGCCAGGATCAGTGCGAGTGTTTCGCTGGTGAGGCGGCTGACATTTCGCTTTTCGGAACCGTCAAGTGTTGCTTCCATATTTCAATACTACCTGTAAATCTGTTTCGTTTCTGTTGCCGCTGTTTCAGCCACGGCCACTGTCCTCGACCAAGCTGCGAACCGCCTCCTGCTGTGCCTGCTGCAACTCACCGGGCCGGAGGCGCCAACGCCAGTTGTTCATCGTGGTGCCCGGCACATTCATACGCGCAGCGGAATCCAGCCCCAGATAATCCTGCAGGGGAACCACGGCGAGGCGAGCGGGCGTGCTGAAGGCCAGGCGAATGAAGTTGCAATGGAAATCCTTTGCTGAGCCGCCCGCCAGGCGCAGGGCATTCTGTTGGGTGATGACAATCTCGTCGGTAGTGCGCGTTTCGGTGTGGCCTCCCCGGAACCAGCCCGCGCTGGTATCGTTGTCGTGAGTGCCGGTATACACCACACACTGCGCAGGAACCTGGGTGGGATCAAAAGCCGGATGGTTCACCTCAAATTGCAGCACCACCATACCAGGCATCTGGTGGCGCAGGCGCAAGGCTTCGACCTCGGGTGTTATTACACCAAGATTCTCTGCCACGATATTCAGATTGCCGAGCGATGATTCCAGTGACAGGAATAAACCATCGCGGGGCCCCGGCTCCCAGGCGCCGTTGCGCGCCGTAGTCTCACCGAAAGGCACCGCCCAATAAGACTCGAAGCCACGAAAATGATCCACCCGAACCAGGTGATTCAATCTGCAGGCATGACGCATGCGGGCTACCCACCAGCGGTAACCGTCACGCGCATGCGCCGCCCAGTCATACAGGGGATTACCCCACAGCTGGCCGTCATCACTGAAATAATCCGGGGGCACACCGGCCACGTGAGTGGGTATGCCCGCATTACTGATGCGTAACAGTTGCGGACCCGCCCATGCATCAGCGCTGTCGAGGGCAATGTAAATGGGCATATCACCAAAAAGACGAATCTGGCAACGCTCAGCTGCCTGCAGCAAGTCCTGCCACTGCTGGTGAAAGAAAAACTGCAGGATCTGCAATTGCTGGATCTGCTCACGATAATCCTTACGAAATCTCTGCAGCGATGCGGGCTCACGCTGCACCCAGACTGGGTCCCATTCGGGCCAAGGTCGCTCTCCATGAAGCGTTTTAAGCGTGCGGTAGAGCGCATAGTTCTCCAGCCAGGAATCCCGGTTTTCATGCAGAAACTGCTCGTAGCCTGATTGCAATTCCGCGCTGGCCTGTTGTTCGAATCGCTCCGCCGCTTTCTTCAGCAATTCAAATTTCAGCGGAATCAGTTTGCCGAAATCAACACTGGCATGACTCAGCTTTGTCAGAGCCTGCAGTTCGTCTGAATGCAGCAAGCCAGCCCGAATCAAAGGCTCAAAGCCAATCAGCATTTCATTGCCCGCGAAAGCAGAAAGGGGCTGGTAAGGAGAATCGCCATAAGCAGTGGGACCAGTGGGCAAAAACTGCCAGACGTGAATGCCCATGCGCTTCAACAGGTGCAGGAATGCCTGGGCTGAATCACCTATATCACCAATGCCGTACGGTGAAGGCAATGAGGAGAAATGCAGACACACGCCGGCCCGCGGATCCTTCGCTAAAACCGGCAATGATCGATTCACCTGCGTGCCAGACCTGCGAGCCGCCGGAAACAATAAAGCGCTCCCAACAATCCCGGATGGGGATGCAGGATCAGGCTGGTTGGAATTCGCTCCATCAGTTCACGGTAAGGCCCTTTGGCTTCAAACGCCTTGCGAAAATGGCTGGCTTGCAGCATTTCCGGGTGCCTGCGAACTATGCCACCGGCAATAAATACAGCATCAAAAGCGCCCATGGCCAGTGCAAAATCACCGGTAACCTGCCCCATCACCTGGAAAAACAACCCA
>JANOGQ010000203.1:0-4068 GCA_031406105.1 Lysobacterales bacterium
CGAGCGGCGCGTTCGAGCTGCTCGGCGCCGCCGGGCTGCTGTGGCGGCCGTCGCGGCGCGCCGCCGGCTGGGGACTCTTCGCGCTGACGATCGCGGTGACGCCGGTTCACGTCCACATGCTGCAGCGCGCCGACCTCTTTCCCGCGATCCCGTACTGGGCCCTGGTCCTGCGCCTGCCGCTGCAGGCGGCGCTGCTGGCCTTGATCGTCTGGAGCACGAAGGCGCCGGACCGGTCGGCTCCCTGACTCAGCCGGGTCGCGAGCGCAGACGCGTCGGCGAGAGCATCGCCTCGGTGACGCCGAACGCGCCGATCCGCTCCGGCAGCGCCAGGCCGCGGGCGAGCGCGGCGCAGGCCTCGCCCACGGCCGCCGAGGTCTGGATGCCGTAGCCGCCCTGGGCGGCGACCCAGAAGAAGCCGCGCAACTCCGAATCGAAGCCGCCGACCAGACCGCCCTCGGCGACGAACGAGCGCATGCCGGCCCAGCGGCGCGACGGCGTTCGGCAGTCATGGGGCATCGTACGGTGACAATGTTTCTTTAGCCCGAGCCCTCGCCATGAAGCCTTCCAGGACGCACCGTTTCGAGACCCTCGCCGTCCATGCCGGCCATGGCGTCGACGCCGCCACCGGCGCGGTCACCGAGCCGATCCACCTGTCGACGACCTTCGAGCGCGACGCCGACGGCGGCTATCCGCACGGCTTTGTCTATTCGCGCAACCACAACCCGAACCGCAACGGCCTCGAGGCCGCGCTCGCGGCGCTCGAGGGCGGCGCGGCAGCGGCTGCGTTCGGGTCGGGGCTGGCGGCGGTGACGGCGATCTTCCAGGGCCTGCAGGAGGGCGATCACGTCGTCGCGCCGAAGCCGGGGCGAGATAGTGCCGCCGGGTATGCGCAATAGCCGCAGCGGTGATTCGCAGGTTCTGAGAAACATGCTGCTACTATAGAGCCATGTTTCATCCGGCTGTACAAACCTGGTTTGACCGCAGTTTTGCTGCGGCAACGCCTGTGCAGCTGGCGGCCTGGCAAGAAATTGACCAGGGCCATGATGTACTGATTGCCGCACCTACAGGCAGCGGCAAAACCTTCGCTGCGTTTTTGTGTGCCATCAACCGCCTGGTGCTGGAAAGCCGGGACGCTGTTTTACCCGAGTCGGTGCAAGTGCTCTATGTATCGCCACTCAAAGCCCTGTCCAACGATATTGAAAAAAATCTGCAGCTACCCCTGCAAGACATTGAAGCCTGGTTGGCAGAACAGGGTTTGGTCAAGGCCGGCATTCGTGCCATGGTTCGAACCGGTGATACCACTCCGGGCGAGCGCGAGCAGATGCGCCGTCATCCGCCGCAAATACTGGTGACAACCCCAGAGTCCTTATACCTGTTGCTCACTTCAGCCTCGGGACGCGCCATGCTGTCTACAGTGCAGGAAGTGATTGTTGACGAGATTCATGCGGTGGCAGGCAGCAAGCGCGGCAGTCACCTGGCTTTATCGCTGGCCCGACTGGATGCACTCTTGCCGCAACACGCACGGCGAATTGGCTTATCTGCTACCCAAAAGCCTATTCATGAAATTGCCAATTTCCTGACGGGTGGCAGGAATTGCCGGATTGTAGACACTGGCCACCAGCGCAAGCGTGATTTGCGGCTGGAGATACCACAATCGCCTTTGTCGGCAGTCATGGCCAACGAAGTCTGGGACGAAATTTATGACCAGCTTCAACAACTGGTCGAAACACACAAGACCACCTTGATATTCGTCAATACACGACGTTTGGCCGAGCGTGTGGCAAGGCATCTGGCGGAGCGCCTGGCAGACAGTCTCGGCGAGTTGGCAGTGACCGCGCATCATGGCAGCCTTTCTCGCGATCATCGTCTCGAAGCGGAGCAGGCGCTCAAGTCGGGGCGTTTGCGCGCCCTGGTGGCCACCGCATCACTGGAACTCGGAATTGATATCGGTCACGTGGATCTGGTTTGCCAGCTGGGTTCGCCCGGTAGTATTTCTGCCTTTATCCAGCGGGTGGGCCGGGCGGGTCATGCGGTGGGAGAAACCCCTAAAGGCCGATTGTTTCCGCTCAGCCGTGACGACCTTATCGAAAGCATTGCCCTGCTGCGTTCGGTAGAGCAGGGGGTATTGGACCAGATCAAAATCCCCGAGGCGCCACTGGACGTATTGGCCCAGCAATTAGTTGCAGAACTCAGCACACGTGACTGGGATACTGTGGGGCTGCACGCGCTGGTCAGAAGCGCCTGGCCTTACCGGCAGTTGGAACGATCGGTATTTGATCAGATGCTGGACATGCTGTCGAATGGCTATGCCAGCCGACGGGGCCGACACAGTGCCTATCTGCATCACGATGCGATCAACGGATGTTTGCGTGCCAGGCCCATGGCCCGCCTCACGGCCTTGCAAAATGGTGGTGCCATTCCGGATCAATTTGATTACGACGTCATCCTGCAGCCGCAGGGTTACCGGGTAGGAACGCTGAACGAGGACTTTGCCTTTGAAAGTGTACCGGGCGACATTTTCCAGTTGGGCAACAACAGCTACCGTATCCACAAAGTTGAGCAGAACCGTGTGCTGGTTGAAGATGCCCATGGCCAGCCCCCTACCATTCCATTCTGGGTAGGGGATGCACCCGGCCGCAGCGATGAGTTGTCGGCTGCTGTTTCCGGCTTGCGTGAGGAGTTGCAATCGCGTCTGCGGACACAGCCGCCCGCTGAAGTTACTGCGTGGCTGAACCTGAGTCTTGAGCACCCGGCGGCTGCGGAACAAGCCGTGGAATACATGGCAGCTGTGCTGCAAGCGCTGGGTTGCATACCCACCCGTCAGCAGATGGTGCTGGAGCGTTTTTTCGACGACACCGGCGACATGCACCTGATCATCCATGCGCCTTTGGGTTCGCGCATCATGCGGGCCTGGGGGCTGGCCCTGCGCAAGCGCTTCTGCCGGCATTTCAATTTTGAGTTACAGGCAGCCGCACTGGAGGACTGCCTGATTCTTTCGCTGGGTGAAACCCACAGTTTTGACCGCGATGCCGTACCGGCTTTTCTGCATTCAGCCAGTGTGCGCGAAGTTCTGGTGCAGGCTTTGCTGGATGCGCCCATGTTCGGTCTGCGCTGGCGCTGGAATGCCACCATCGCCCTGGCTGTGCAGCGCATGCGCAATGGCAAGAAACTGCCGCCTCAATGGCAGCGGAACCAGGCTGAAGACCTTGTTGCCGTCGTGTTTCCTGATCAATTGGCTTGCCTGGAGAACATTCGTGGCGAGCGGGAAATTCCGGATCACCCGCTGGTTTCGCAGACCATTTCCGATTGTTTGCATATCAGCATGGATATTGTCGGGCTGGAGCAGATTCTGCTCTGCCGTGAAAGGGGTGAGATAGAGATTCGCAGTGTTGACCTGGTTGCGCCATCACCTCTGGCAGCAGAAATCATCAACGCCCGACCCTACGCTTTCCTCGACGACGGCGATGCCGAGAATCGCCGCACCCGCGCCATCTCGCAAAGAAGGGATGATCTGCTTGATGCTGCCATGTTGAGTATCATCAGCCTGGGCTCTATTGAACAAGCGCAGGCGGAATGCTGGATATCTCCACGTAATCCGGATGAACTGCACGATGGCCTGCTGCAGCTGGGTTTCCTGACTCAAAAAGAATTCACCACCGGCAACGCCTCCACCGGCGCCAGTGGCGACTCGCGCCTTTGGGGCCGATGGTTTCAGGCGCTTTCTGATGATTTGCGCGCGACTTGCGTAAGCTCGGATGAGGGTAATCGCTGGTGGGTGGCCACTGAGCGTCTGGCTGAGTTTCTTACCATGCAGGAGGGCCGTCAATTCAACCCTGATCCGGGCAACAACTGGACCGGGAAAACTGGCCAGGAGCCTGATCAGGCTTTGACTGAAATATTACGCAGCCGCCTCGCGGGTCTTGGTCCAGTCACCATCGCTCAGCTGGTCGAGGATTTCAGTTTGCCGGAAAGCAGGATGGAGCAGGGCTTGTTGGCCCTGCAGAACGATGGTTATGCCATGACCATGGATGCCCTGTCGATCAAATCCGGCGCCCTCAGGGGTGAAAC
>JANOGQ010000217.1:0-10483 GCA_031406105.1 Lysobacterales bacterium
ATGCGCCCGGCGCCCGGCACGTCAAACACGACGAACTGATCGCCGTAGCTCACTCCCTGTTCGTACGGCAGGAAAGGGAAAAGCTTGCGATGCCGGGCCACGACCTCGCCCGCCGGATTGATGACCGGGCTGGTGTTGTAGATGCGATCTCCGTCGCGTTCAAAAATTGAGCCCGGAATCAGCCAGATGTTGTTCTGCCTGGCCAGGTTCCGGTAACAGTTTTCCACTTCACCGGGAAGCTGGACTGCAAGTTTGGTGCTGTGCCCGAAGGTGCACAATTCCGGCAGCACCACCATCTGCACCCAGGGAAATCGCTGGCAGGTGCGCACGATTTCGCGCTCAATCTGCGCGAGGTTGTCCTCATTTTTCAGTGCCAGCTGCAAAGCAGCAATAGCCAGGTGCCCCATCGGGTTCTCCATGATCCACACGCGGCGCAGGACGTAAGGCCGCAGTCGCCAGGGAAAGCCTAACCTTCCACCCGCGCGGGCAATAGAACCAGTTCAGGCTTGCTGATTAGGCCAGTCCGTCTGGGGCGCGGTGGAGGATGGCATCGTCTACGAGTAGCTTTTCGGCGTTGTACCAGCGTATGTGCTGTCCATGCAGGGTGACGTAATAGCCGGATTTTTCACCGTAGGCCCAGCGCTTCCATTGGCGAAACCAGCGGTGGCCTTCACACCACCAGGTGCCACTATCCCGGTCCTCGTTGGCGTGGCCGGCCCGGCCTTCCATGCGGCCATCGGGATACAGCTCCAGCACACAGGGGTCACAATACACTGTGTGGTAAATAATGCTGCTGCCGCTCAGTGTCTGTTCCAGCTGCGGCTGCCTGAGCAAATGGGGATCGTTTTCATCGAGCCTGATTCCCGCGGTCTTGCTGAGGTCCCACATCAGTTCGCGCAACCGCTCTACTCCTTCGCGTATCCGTTCCACCGGGATACTGGTGACGCCCATGCGAAAACACTGGCGGGAGGCTTTCGGGTCGGCAAAGTAGTGGGTGTCGGGTTCGATCAGGATGCCCCGTTTGGCGGCTTCACTGACCAGCAGGTCGACGTCGATATCCTCGGGGCTGCGTACCGAAATCACCGTGCCCCCCTGGTTGGGTATGGTGACCACGGATTTCGGCCGGTAGTGATTCAGGGCGTCGCGCAGGGCGTGCCAGCGCACTTGCATCTCCTGGTGCAAGCGCGCCATGAAGGCGTCGTAGTGCCCTAACGAAAGAAAATAGGCAGCCGTGCGCTGATTGATCAGCGAGGGTCGCCCAATCACCTGTTGCCGCAGGCTGCGGGCGGCGCGGATCAGGGGTGCGGCCGCCACGATGAAGCCAATGCGCAAGCCGGGCGCGAGCACCTTGGGCAGGGCGGAAACATAGACCACGCGGTTGCCCGTATCCATGCCACGCAGGGCTGGATGTGGCTGGCCGAGATAATTGCTCTCATGCTCGAAATCGTCCTCAATGATCACCTGGTCGTTTTCATGCGCAGTTTTCAACAGGGCTGCACGCCTCTGGTTGGGCATAGTGACCGCGGTTGGCACCTGGTGACTGGGCGTGATGTACACCACCTGGGCGTCATCCAGGCGGGAGTTAACCACCATGCCGTGCTCATCCACAGGCTGGGGCAGCAGCTTTGCCCCTGTTTGCAGCAGAAGCTGACGCATGCGCGGGTTGCCGGGCTCCTCCATGGCCACCGTGGTCGCAGTGCTGGTGAGCAGGCGAGTCAGGAGATACAAGGCGTTTTGCTCTCCGGACGTGATCAGGATTTCTTCCGGTCCAGCAGTAATTCCACGACGGGGTAGCATCTTGCTGCGGATCTGTTCGATCAGTTCCGGATCATCCGCATCGCCCTCGGTCACCGTTCCCTCACTGACCAAGCGGGTTCCCAGCGCCATGCGGCTTGCTTCGCGCCACTGCGCGGTGGGATACAGCGACGCATCAAAATAGCCATCCATGAAGGGGTAAGGATGCTGCTGCCAGTTGGCCGGCCACTGAAACTGCGGCTTGCTTTCAAGCGCAATGCGGATTCGCCCGCTCCAGAGCGCATCCTGCGCTGCGTCCGGGCGCGGGCTTGCCTGCAGTCCTATGCGGTTCTCGCGGATATGCTCGTTGACAAAGACACCGCTGCGTTGGCGGCTCTCCAGGTAGCCCTCTTCGATCAACTGCTCGTAGGCCAGCACCACCGTGTTGCGCGCCACCTCGAGCTGTTCAGCGAGCTTGCGCGAGGAAGGCAGGCGGCTGCCGCGGGGAAAAGCACCTTTCAATATCGCGCCCACCAGGTGCTGGCGGATCTGTGTCTGCAAGCTGAGACCGCTGTGTGGGTCCAGGAAGAACAGCGACTTGATCATGCTGGATATGATGGTTTCATGCGTATTTCATGATGCGGCCCTTTTCCCGCTCCCAGTCCCTGTCCTGTCCCCAGTCCCGTTTCTTGGCCACGTGTTAAACCAGCTGTACCAATTCGGAATAGGCCGCGATCTGTTGATCGCGGGTAAGTAACCGCATCGGCTCCTGCATGGCTTGCGCAAATGGGGTCGGATCCAATTCTGGCAGCCTTACGATTGCGTAAGCTACTATAAACGGAGATTGGAATAGAGGCATATGGATTAAATTGGATCCGACCCCGTTTGCGGACGCCATTTTTGGTGAGACCCCGTCAGGATCAGACAAACGCTGCTGATATCGGCCAGTTGTGCGGGCACCTTCAGGGCACGCCATGTCCCTTCGCGGCCACCCACAGCGCGTACCAGTCTTGCCGGGCGAGCGAGATGGTGGCCGCCTGGGCCGCGCTGTCGATGCGCTCGAGCTTGTTGGTGCCGATAACCGGCAGGGGCTTGCTGGGATGGGCGAGGATCCAGGCATAGGCGAGCTGTTCCAGCGTTGCATTGCCATATCTCACGGACATTTCCGCCGCCGCCACGGCGAGCCGTACGGCCGCCGGATTGTCTTTGGCGAACAGCCGGCCGCCGGCCAGCGGGCTCCAGACCATGGGGTGGATTTGCTGCTGCTGGCACTGGTCAAAGGTACCGTCGAAGAGCGGGTCCATGTGCAGCAGATGGAATTCCAGCTGGTTGGTCACCAAGGGCTGCTGCATGCGGCTGTTGAGGGCGGCAAACTGCGTCGCACTGTAGTTGGACACGCCGGCACTGAGGATCTTGCCGGATGCAACCAGCCGGTTCAGCCCGGTAGCCGTGTCCTCAATGCTGGTGAGCCAATCAGGACGGTGCACCAGGAACAGGTCCACATGATCGGTGCCCAGAAGCCGCAGCGAGGCAGACACGCTCCGTTCCAACTGGGCGGCGGTGACATCATAGTGGCCTACCTTGCGGCCCGGGCTGCCGGCGTGAGGGATGTAGATGCCGGCCTTGGCGACAATCTCCAGCCCGTGCCGGAGACCCGGGGAAAGGGCGAGAGCCTTGCCCAGGGCGGCCTCCACAGCGTAGAGACCGTAGATCTCCGCTGTGTCGATGGTCGTGATGCCCAGTTCGATACAGCGGTGCAGGCGGCGGTTGATGTCCTGGATAGACGAACCGTCATCCAGCATCCGCCAGGTGCCATAGACGAGTCGGGAGAGTTCAGGGCCAGAGGGGGCGAGCTTGCAGCGGGTAATCATGGTTCTCGTGGGCGGCTGAGTGGGCGGGTTACTTGGCCGCGGCCGTGACCAATGCCTGATCGTAGCTCAGGCCGGTGTATTCCTGATGATAGTGCAAGCACGGTCTTGCCGTGAGTGGATTAGCTGGTTTCTCTGGCAGGCAAGACAAGGCCATATGTATCAATTTACAAGCATTGGTATTTTGGCATGGTAATTTGCGCTTGCTGTGTCACTACTGATATCGCCATCTCAGTTGCGTGATGCAAATATCACAGATCGAGATAGTATCAGGAAGATAAATGGACCTGCTTGATGAAATGGGAGTTTTTATTGCGGTCGCGGAAGAGGCCGGCTTTGCTGCCGCTGCCAGAAAGCTGGTGGTCTCGGCGCCGACGATTACGCGTACCATTGCCGCTCTCGAAGAACGCGTTGGAACCCCGCTGTTTGTTCGGGGCTCCTGGAAGTTTGAATAGGTTCGCACCTCCAATTCTCCGGATAAGCCCCGAGTGAACAACCTACTGAGAGATCACAACTAGTGGACTCAAGTAAGGATTAACTTTATTGCAAGAACCAGTGGGTTCTATTGTATTTCCTCTTTACGGGCGATTTAGGTGACGAACTGGCCTTACAGGTAACAGGGACAAAAGTTCTTGCAGGGCAAAAGACATCGTGCCGCTGAGCTCATGGCAGCCGGATGTTTGAATGATGGGTTTCCTCAAACAAGCCAGCTGGCGGTGGAGCCCGACATTGCGGCAACAGAGCTGGTGCCGGAGCAGCCGTTTTGTCATCCAGCTGAGCAAGTATCTTACTGATTGTCGCCGGGTCTTCGATGCTGCCAATGACGTTCAGGGATGCACTAATGCCGCGCAGCGCAGGGATGCGCACGACTGCAGGTTAGCTGGCAAACAGAAAGCGCAGTGGGAACAGGACGCCATTGTCGATAGAGAAAAACCTGAATATGCATAAGCATTCATTGCGGTGTCATTTGTTTTGTTGTGATCTGTCAACCCAAAGTAGAAACGTCCTCCCGATTACTCATGGCAATGGTCCCCGGTTCCATGAACCCACTCCTCGCCACAGCAATAAGGGGACACTTTAACTTTACGCAAGGTGGACATTACTACTTGGAGCTGACACGTGAGCCTGATTTTGCTTGCAAGACCGGGTGGCTTGAGGTATAAAGTGCGGCTGATTTTTACCGATATAGATTAGGTATTCCCATGCCAAGAATTTGCCAAGTTACCGGAAAAGGCCGCATGTCCGGTCACAACGTGTCGCACTCCAATATCAAGACCAAGCGACGTTTCCTGCCTAACCTGCATCACCATCGTTTCTGGGTGGAAAGCGAGAACCGTTGGGTGCGCCTGCGGATATCCGCCAAGGGTTTGCGCATCATCGACAAGAAAGGCATCGACGTGGTGCTGAAAGATCTGCGTTCGCGCGGCGAAAAGGTATAAGGAGAGCAATATGGCCAAGAGTGCACGTGAAAAGATTCGCCTCAATTCCAGCGCTGGAACCGGGCATTTTTATACCACCGACAAGAACAAGAAGAATACGCCCGAAAAGATGGAACTGAGCAAGTACGATCCGGTCGTACGCAAGCATGTTCCCTACAAGGAAGGCAAGATCAAGTAAATCGGGCAAATAAGCCCTGGTCAATTTGAATTTCCCTAAAGAAGCTCCAGAACATTCGGAGTTTCCCTAAGAAAAGGGGCTTGGCAAGCAAGCCTTGAATTGCACCCTACCGTAAAACGACCCGCCGCTCGGCGGGTTTTTTTTGCCTCAAACAATGGCAAGCAAGATTTGGGGTCAGAGTAAAGGGACAGAGTAAAATTGAATTGCCTCGTCGGAATTGTGGTTTACTCTGTCCCTCTACTCTGACCCCGCAATTGATGACCCCACGTAATTAACGAGCTGCCCATAACGTGCCTGAGCTACCAGAAGTTGAAACCACCCTGCGTGGCATTGCGCCTGCACTTGAAGGCCAACGTATTGACGATCTGGTGATACGCAATCCTTCCCTGCGCTGGCCCATTCCCGCGGCCGTGCAGCAAGCGGTGGGGCAAACGGTGGGCGCTTTGCGGCGACGTGGCAAATACATCCTCATCGGCATGGATGGCGGTGGCCTGCTGTGCCATTTAGGTATGTCTGGCTCTCTGCGCATCTGCGAGATCGGCACGCCCCCAAAAAAGCACGATCACTTTGACATCGTGCTGGCATCGGATGTCTGCATTCGCTATCACGACCCGCGCCGGTTTGGGGCACTGCTTTGGTGGGATGAGCCAGCCCTGCAGCATCCCTTACTGAAAGACCTGGGGCCTGAGCCTCTGGAGGATGATTTCAACGGCCAGCACCTCTGGCAACGCTCGCGCGGACTGAGCGTTGCTGTGAAAAATTTCATCATGAATGGCAAGGTGGTGGTGGGCGTGGGTAATATTTACGCCTCCGAAGCGCTGTTCATGGCCGGCATACACCCTTCACGCGCCGCCGGACGGGTTTCAGCTGCCCGCTATGATGCGCTGGCCCAGGCCATACGCGATGTGCTCAGCCGTGCCATCCGCCATGGCGGCACGACTTTGCGCGATTTCACCAATTCCTCGGGTGAGCCCGGTTACTTCGCCCAGGAACTGCTGGTTTATGAGCAGGAAGGCAAAGGCTGCTTCCAGTGTGGCGCGCCAATACGGCGCAAAGTGATCGGCCAGCGGTCCAGTTATTATTGTGCCCGTTGCCAGCGCTAAGCTTTGGGGTCAAAGTAAAAATCGTTTACCGCCCAGGCGTACTGAAGCGGCGAGATGAACGACTTTTACTCTGACCCCAAACCTCCCGGCCCCAATACCCTTCAAGGACTTTAACGCATGAATATAAAGACCCAGAAAAAAGCAACTCTGGCGGTACACGCCGGTAGTCACAAAGAATTCAACTTCGGCGGAGTGAATACGCCGATCTTCACTTCCAGTGCGATTGAATACCTGGATGATTCTGAAGTCCGCTATCCGCGTTACTTCAATACGCACAACAACCGCGTCGTGGCCGAAAAAGTGGCCACACTGGAAAATGCCGAGGCCGCGCTGGTGACCAGTTCGGGCATGGCCGCCATCAGTATCATTCTCTACGGTTCGTTGAAACCCGGTGATCACGTGGTGTTCCTCGAAGGCCTGTACGGTGGCACGCACTCCATGATCTGCATCGAGTTCGCACGCCAGGGTATCGAGTACAGTTTTGTAGCGGCTGATCCCGCCGCCATGGACGCAGCGGTAAAACCCAATACACGCATGCTGTTCATTGAGTCACCCACCAATCCCCTGCTCACCGTGCTGGATCTGGCTGCTGTTGCGGCCGTGGCAAAACACCATGGGCTGCTGGCGGTGATAGACGGTACGTTTGCCAGCCCGATCCTGCAGAACCCGCTGGACCATGGTTTCGACATCGTGATGCACAGCGGCACCAAATACCTGAGTGGTCACAGCGATCTCTGTTGCGGGACCATCGCCGCCTCGGCAGCGCTGATTGAAAAATTGCGCCACCACGCACTGATACACGGCGGCAGCCTCAATGCCCAGGATTGTGCTTTGCTGGAACGTAGCCTGAAAACCCTGGAATTACGTGTACAGCGCCAGTCCGACAACGCCTTGAAAGTAGCCCGGGCATTGAATCAACAGAAGGGCATTGCACGGGTTAACTATCCCGGCCTTGAGCAACATCCGGGACACGCCATCGCCGCTCGTCAGATGAGTGGCTTTGGCGGCATGATGAGTTTCGAGCTGGCAGAGCAGATCGAGCCGCTCACTTATCTGCGCAAGCTCAAAATGGTGCCTTGCGCTATCAGCCTTGGCGGAGTGGAAACCACCATTTGCCAGCCGGTGGCCACATCACATCAGAAGGTCAGCGCCGAAGAGCGTGAGCGACTGGGCATACGACCGGCCCTGCTGCGCCTCTCGGTGGGCATTGAAGATGCTGACGATATCATTGCCGATCTGGTAGAGGCTTTGGCTTGATCAGCTTCGACCAGGCTGATACCGGCTGGCGGCTACAAGTATCGGAAGCTTACGGCTCTTCTTCCTGTTCATCCATGGCTTTGCGATGCTCATCCAGGGCCTCATTGTAATCCTCCGCCTGAAATTTCTTTGCTTTGTTGTAAGGAGTCAAAGGGCCGCTGATGAAGGTGTCCTCAACTTTCATCGGTGGCGGCGCGGGCGGTGGTTCTGAGCGGAACCACAAAGCATAAACGCTTACAACTATGATGATCAGAAGCAGTAAAAATCGCATAGTGGGCCTCCTGTGGTTTCAGAGGTGTGAAGTATAGAGCCAGAGTGGCCCCCATCACTTTCAGGTGGTGATAGTTGCTCATATGATCCATATTGCCTCAAACGGCTGCATCTGCAATTTGAATCTAAGGTGACCTCTGCCGAGATTTCCTGGCCGTGAGTCAAATGGATCAGGGGTCCTCAAAACCGTCCTGAAACACCTCTTCCGGCTGATCGTTCAGGTTGAACGCCACCCGCGCGCTGAACTCAGAAGTGTTGCCTTGGGCGTCTGTTGCCATGGCTTGGATCGTTCCGAGGCCATTCATGCTCGTGGGATTGAAGGTCACCACCTTAGAAGTATTCGGTGCCAGGTTGTAAACGTTGCGAAACACAAACTCTCCCTCGACCGCCTTGCTGACCCCCGGTCCCAACGAAACTTCCGATCCCCGGTAGAAATCAACGGTGATGGGGTAAGTGCTGTTGCTGATACTGCTGGTCATTCGATAAGTGATTTCGAGTTGGCCGGGCGACGCCACCACTGCCAATAATTCCGGAGTGTTCTGCGTGATGTTGGGGCCCGTGTCGGCATCGTCAGCATCATTAGCAGTTGCGCCATCATCGAGGATATCAATGGCCAGATCCCCGTCAGTCGTTCCGTTCAAGAGATAGTTGTTTCCCTGTATCCGATTGCCTGTTCCCGCATTGGCCGCAAGCCTGATGGCATCGAATGCATTGCTCCCAATGACGTTATCGATCACCACGTTCTGGTTGGCCGTGCTGGTGAGGAAAACTCCAGTGGAATCGTTGCCGAACAATGTTACTCCCTTCTGGCCAATGAAATTGTCCTGGAGGGTATTACTCGCGCCGGAGACTTCCACACCATGGGCAACATTCTGGCCAATATCGTTGGAAGCACATAAGTCTGTGCCTCCCAGACGGTTATCCGATCCGGAAATCCTGACGCCATTACCTTGGTTGCCGGCAGCTTCCAGTGCTGCGCCCAAGCCGATAGTATTGCCGCACACGTTGCTGCCGCTGCCTTCCAGCCGGATTCCATCCAGCGTGTTGTAGCCGATGTTGTTGGACGTAATGGAGGTATTGGAAGCAGCTGCCCGAACGCGAATGCCATTGGCACCGTTGCCGTAATCAAGCCCGCCCACACCCACGCCAATCCGGTTGCCAGTGAACTGGTTACCACTGCCGCTAAGCACATCGATCCCATCGTCATTAACGTCAGCTATTGTATTGTTGGTGAATGTATTGCCGCCGGCGGCGACCACCACGCCGTTCGCGCCATTACCTTTGATCGTGGCATTTTCAAGGCCAATAAAGTTGTCACTGACGGTGTTAGAACTCACAAACGACTCGAGATGGATCCCGTTGTCAGAGTTGTCAAAAATGTAATTCAACTTGACCTCATTTCCCGTGGCTGAGTTGGCTATACGCACACCGTGAGAGTCATTCAGGTATATGTAATTCCTTTGCACCACGTTACTGGCGGTGCCAACGCCGCTGATACTCACCCCCGCCCCGCCATTGTTGTAAATCCGGTTCCCGGATGTAGTTGAAGTGGAACCCACCTGGTGACCAATTCCCAACAGGGCAATCCCGCTCCCGGAGTTGTTGTAAATCTCATTGGAATTGATTCGGTGGTCATTGACGTTGCTGCTGCGAATCCCACTCCCATTGTTGTGGGCGATGTAATTGGGTGTGCGCAGGCCACTGCGGGCGTCTCCAACTCGCACGCCAGATGCAAAAAGGCTGATACCGTCCTCATCATTACCCCGGTCCAGGCCGTTAACCGGGTCAATCCCGATATGGTTACCTTCGATTGCTGTTCCAGTGCTGCCACTGCTGATACGCACTCCCCAGGGAACATTGCTGCTGATTACATTGCCGCGGCCAACCAGGCTTGGGCCGGTGGTGTCGATGTCCTGGCCGACACGACAACTCCCGCAATCGTCAAGCTCAATTCCGCCACCTACACCGACTACTCCGCCCACATACGCGCCGTTGCCCGCTGCTCCACCTGTACGCGTAATGCCAATCCAGTTACTGTCGATGTCGACCTCATCGGTATTGATGACCATGATGCCACCGCCTACAAAATTCGTGATGCCCAGGCCAAGGATTCTCATCAATGGCTGGCCGTTCTCAATCCGAATGCCCTGGGGAAGGTTCAGCAAATTTGCGCCATCAATATAGACAGAGGGGGGCGCATTCGTGACAACAGTCTCCGCGGCGGCGTAACCGGGGGCAGTGGTGCCATCTATCATCAGGCGATCAACAATGATGGGCAATGGATTGGGCGTAACATTTATTGTGACCGGCCCTATGCTGAAATTGATGATGTCATAACCTGCGTGTGCATTGGCTTCCTCGATAGCTGCCATGAGAGTGCACTGGACACCTGCTGTGGTGGCTTCGCAAACGTTGTCACCCGGGTTTGTATCGGGTGTATTCAGTGAACTGTTGACGATATAGGTTGTTGCAAAGGCTGGGTATGGCAAAAGCAGAGCCACCAATAACACGAGATGCTTTCTCAATTTGAAGTCTCTTTTTTGTTGTTGTGCATGAGCTACTCCCAAGCTGCGGCGCGCTGGTGTACGAGTCCAAATTCTACTCAAATCGGTGCTTGAAAGTCACCCCAGGTTG
>JANOGQ010000234.1:0-5043 GCA_031406105.1 Lysobacterales bacterium
TCCGCGAGATCCGGTATTTCCTTGACACAGGACAGTGCCTGCCTCAGGCGCCTGCTGAAGAAGTTCATGCTGTCATGCGGCAACATTTGCAGGATTTGCACGAGCACTATGGCCAGGAAGCGGGCGTGCGCGTGGCACGCAAGCACATTGGCTGGTATCTCGAAGGCCGGCCCGGTGCGCTGAACTATCGCTCGTCACTGATGCAGGCAGAGCAACCCGGGCAACAGCTGAATTTGCTGGAAGACTATTTCTCCAGGTTGGCTGGATCCGGACAGTTTGCTGCTGATCGCAATGATCAGCCGCTACACAGGCAAGCTGCATAAGCCAGCCTCTTCAGAGAGTGTTTTGTTCAATTTAATACCATGAGTACCTCACCGTTAAAGGCCCGCTGGCCGCAAAAAAATGCTGCCCTGCCTGCTTGCCAGCACTGGTCCGGCTTGCATGGCAGCAGCCTGGCACTGGCGCTGCAGTCTGCAGCGCGCAGCGCCGGCAAGCCTGTATTGCTGGTCACCCGCTCCAGTCACCAGGCGCAGATGCTGGCGCGTGATCTGCATTTACTGGCTACCGGTAGATTGCCGGTATTGCTGTTTCCCGACCATGAGACCTTACCTTACGACCCTTATTCGCCACACCCGGATATCGTCTCTGAGCGACTGGCGACCCTGGCGCAAATTGGCGCCTTGCGCGAAGGATTGATCCTTTGTTCGGTCGCGGCTTTATCGCAACGCCTGCCGCCGGTGCCCTATGTGCGGCAGCGCAGTTTTGATCTGCAGACCGGCCAGGCAATTGCCATTGACAGTTTCAGGGAGCACCTGGTCAAGGCGGGTTACCAGGCTGCCGAGCAGGTTTATCAACCAGGCCAGTTTGCCATTCGCGGTTCGGTGATCGATCTTTTTCCCACCGGGCTGGATCAACCAATACGGCTGGACCTGCTTGACGAAGAACTGGAAAGTATCCGCAGTTTTGATGCAGAGACACAGCGATCGGCCGCTAAGCTTGAGCGCTTAACCCTGTTGCCAGCGCGTGAGTATCCGGCGGATGAAGAATCACTGGATGCCTTCCGCCGCGCTTTCCGCCTGCGTTTTGATGTGGACGTGCGCAAGGTCAGTGTCTATCAGGATCTGCGGGCCGGCGTGCATCCGCAGGGTCTGGAGCAGTATTTACCCCTGTTCTACGAGCAGACTGCCTGCCTGCTGGATTATCTGGATCAGACTATTGGCATCATCCTGCAGGATGGAGTGCGGCAAGCAGCAGAAGATTTGCAGCGTCGTACTCTGGAGCGTTGGGAGCAGCGGCGTTATGACATTGAAAGGCCGGTGCTGGATCCAGAGGAATTGTTCCTGCCGGTGGACGAATTGCTGGCACGGCTGGAAAGTCAGGTTGCCATCGTACTGACTGAAACAGTCGCTTCTGCCGCAGCGGATGTGAAGTTTGAAACTACATCAGCACCGGATGTACATATCCACGAACGCGGCAAGGATGCCGCTGCAGAACTGGAACTGTTCATCCTCGCTTTCAAAGGCCAGCTGCTGTTCGCAGCCGATTCGCCGGGCCGCCGTGAGGTGCTGATGAGCACCCTGTCTGCTTTCGGCATCAGGCCGGGGGTGTTTGAAGACTTCAAATCTTTTTATGATTCTGCGGCCCACACCGGTCTGGCAGTGCTGCCGGTTGAAGAAGGTTTTGTCATCCCAGGGCAGCTGGCTTTGCTCACCGAATCCCAACTGTTCGGCGGACGTGTGCGGCAGCAGGCGCGACGGGATGTTTCCGAGCGTGATCCGGATGCCATCATCCGCAACCTCACGGATCTGTCGCCTGGCGCTCCTGTTGTGCATGAAGACCATGGCGTGGGCCGATACCTCGGGCTGGAAGTGCTGGAAATTGACGGCCGCCCGGCTGAATTCCTGCAGCTGCAATACGCCGGTGAGGACAAGCTCTACGTGCCGGTATCGTTCCTGCACCTGGTCAGTCGTTACACCGGCAGTGATCCCGACAGCGCACCCTTGCATCGTCTCGGTAACAAGGGCTGGGAAAAGGCCAAGCGCAAAGCGGCCGAGCGCATACGCGATGTTGCCGCGGAATTGCTGGATTTGTATGCTCGGCGGCTTGCCAGACAGGGCTTTGCATTTCCGCTGGATGAAAAAATGTATGCTGAGTTCTGTGCCGGTTTCCCCTATGAAGAAACGCCGGATCAGTTAAGCGCCATCGAAGCTGTGCTGTCTGACCTGGCGTCCGCGCGACCCATGGATCGCGTGGTATGCGGCGACGTGGGCTTTGGCAAGACGGAAGTCGCATTGCGGGCTGCTTTTGTGGCGGTGCAGGCCGGCAAGCAGGTGGCGATACTGGTGCCAACCACTTTGCTGGCCCAGCAACATTTTTCAACTTTCTCCGATCGGCTGGCCGACTGGCCGGTCAAGGTTGAACTGCTGTCGCGCTTCCGCTCGGGCAAGCAATCGGGCGAAGTGCTGGAGAAATTACGCTCCGGGCAGGTTGATATTGTCATCGGCACACATCGTTTGCTGCAGAACGACATAAGTTTCGACAACCTGGGCCTGCTGATCATCGACGAGGAGCATCGCTTTGGTGTGCAGCAAAAAGAGCGTCTGAAACAGATGCGGGCAGAAATTGACGTGCTGACTCTCACCGCCACGCCCATTCCGCGCACGCTGAATATGGCCATGGCGAGTATGCGAGATCTGTCCATTATTGCCACACCGCCGGCCAAGCGTATGGCCGTCAAGACGCTGATTTCGCCCTGGGATACGGCTTTGATTCGTGAGGCCATCTTCAGAGAGTTGCAACGCGGTGGACAGGTTTTTTTCCTGCACAACGAAGTGCGTAATATCGAAAAAATTGCCCGTGAATTGCAGGAACTGGCGCCCAATGCGCGGGTCGCTATTGCGCATGGCCAGATGCCTGAAAAGGAACTGGAAGCCGTCATGCTGGATTTCTACCGGCAGCGCTACAACCTGCTGGTCTGCACCACCATTATCGAAAGCGGTATCGATGTGCCCACTGCCAATACCATTGTGATCAATCGGGCAGACCGGTTCGGGCTGGCCCAGTTACACCAGTTGCGGGGGCGTGTGGGCCGTTCCCATCACCGCGCCTACGCCTATCTGCTGGTGCCCGATCAGCGCAGCATGAGCGTTGATGCACGCAAACGGCTGGAAGCGATTGCCTCGCTGGAAGAACTGGGGGCCGGTTTTACCCTGGCCACCCACGATATGGAAATTCGCGGCGCTGGCGAACTACTGGGCGCCGAACAAAGCGGTCAGATTCACGAAATAGGCTTTAGCCTTTACAGCGATATGCTGGCCAGAGCTGTGGCCGCACTGCGCAGCGGGAAGGAGCCGGACCTGGATAAGCCGCTGCACCCCGGTGTTGAAATCGAACTGCACCTGCCGGCATTGATTCCGGAAACCTACCTGGCCGATGTTCCGGCCAGGCTGACTCTGTACAACCGCATTGCCTGTGCCGCCAGCACGGCGGCACTTCGAGAATTACAGGTCGAAATGATCGATCGCTTCGGCCTGTTGCCGGACCCCATCAAAAACCTGTTTGCGATAGCAGAATTGCGCCTGCAGGCGGATTCACTGGGTATCACCCGGCTGGATCTGGGTCCCCAGGGTGGCCGCCTCGAGTTTACTGCAGATACCCGTGTTGATCCGCAAAACCTGATCAGGCTGATGCAGTCAGCACCCAAAGAGTATCGCCTGGATGGCCCGCAGCGGTTAAAGCTGCTGGGCCGCAGCGAAATCCCTGCTGAGCGGTTGCAGCAGGCGGCGAGACTGATGACTGCACTGGCGCCGGATGCCTAAAGCCGCTGGCTCAATTACACTTGCGCCTCATGGGTGTATGTTGCCCAGATGGCTCAGGGATGAGTTATTCAGAGCTTTTTCTAAGAAAGCTCTGATTAATTCGTCCTTGAATTATCAGAGCACGCCCAACAATAGTATTTTGGGAAAAAATGTGATTTTTGTTTTGCTTCATTTTCAATGATTTGCAATCATTGAAAATGGCGGCACATTCCTGTGCCGCGGAAACTCTGAATAAATCAGAGTTTCCCTAAACAAGTGTGAAGAATATCGAATGATGACGAAACCCAGGGGATTAATCTCAGCTTTGCTTGCACTGTTGCTGGGACTGGTACTACCACAGCAATCATCCGCCCAGCAGGAGCCCCAGCGTCATTACCGGATAGAGCTCATCATTGTTCGTCACCTGGCAGGTAGTTCAGACACTGCTCCCGAAGAGACATTGCGCGACTTGAGTGAGATCCTCGACTTGCATGTCCCTGCGGCTGAGCTGATTGAAGGGGCAGCCACTTCCGCAAGCGCACGGACCAGTGCTATTGCCAACGCTTCTCAATCGCCCGAGGCTGAGCTATCCGCAGATCTGCCACTTGCAATCAGTATTGATGACATGAGCGACGCCATGCGCGAAACCTGGCGGCGCCTGCGTGGCAGCGCCGGATTCCGTCCCGAACTGTTTCGCGCCTGGGAGCAATCGGGCGACAGCCCTTTTCCGCAGCTGCGTATTCACGATGAGGAGATTCTGTTTACCCTCGATAATCTTGATGACACACTTAGTGCAGACACCTTCGCCGCGGCAAGAACTGGCCACCGGCCGACCATTTTCAGTTAAGGCCAACCGCAAGTTGGATGTCGCCGCACGGTTCGTAAAAGAAGGACTCAAGACTCGCGATGCGCTAAAGCGCGCAAGTTATTTGGCGGATCAATCGGCAACGATTCATTTAGGCGGAACCCTAGACGATGCCTCCCTGCGGCGCATCTTGCGCAAGAACCATTGCGACACATTGCTTGATGCCGGACTGGTCGAAGTCGGTTTTTCGCGGAGCGATAAGGAAATCGCCGTCGTATTCGCGGCGCCCTTTGCACCCCCATCGGCTCGCGATGCAAGCAGGGTGGCGCAGCAAATCCTGCAATTCGTGAACGAAGCGCGCATCAAACCGCGAAAGTGCGGGCGGAAGTCTCATCCCGCAGTTCGACCGCTCACGTTGAATCCGACGCTGGCGATTGCGGC
>JANOGQ010000556.1:0-2369 GCA_031406105.1 Lysobacterales bacterium
ATGACCAGGAAAAAATACAGCAGGTCACGCAGATCCAGCACACCTTTGGAGATGGAAGCGAAGCGTGACAGGAAGCTGAAGTCTGCAATCATGTCCAGCAGGGCCTGCGGAGCCCAGCCGGCAAACAGATTCATGATCATGGGCAGGCCGCTGAGCAGGAAGGCGAAGCAAACCACCACGCTGAGTATGAAAGCTACGACCTGATTGCGGGTCAGCGCAGACATGCAGGAACCGATGGCCAGGAAACCACCAGCCATCAGCCAGCTGCCGATATAGGCTGCCAGTATCGCGCCATTGTCCGGGCTGCCCAGGTAATTCACTGTCAGCCAGATCGGAAAGGTCAGCGCCAGCGCCAGCCCGAGGAATAACCAGGCTGCCAGGAACTTGCCCAGTACCGCTTGCCAGAGTGTAACCGGCAGGGTCAGCAATAACTCGATGGTACCGGCGCGTCGTTCCTCCGCCCACAGGCGCATGGCCATGGCCGGCACCAGGAACAGGTACAACCAGGCATGAAACTGGAAGAAAGGAGCCAGGTCGGCCAGTCCGCGTTCATAAAAAGAGCCTATGTAGAAAGTGAAGACACCGGCCATCACTAGGAAAATCACGATGAATACCCAGGCCACGGGCGTAGCGAAATAGGCAGCCAGTTCACGGCGCATCACATTGAGGGCCGGGTTGGCGGATGACCGAGGGGGCGAAGATGAGATGGCGGATGTGTTCATGCCCGACCCTCCTTGCCAGTGATTTGGCCCGGGCCTGGGACTGGGCCCGGGCCTGGGACTGGGGCTGGGGCCTTGGCAGCAAATTTACTGGTAACCTGGCGAAACACCTCATCCATGCGGCCCGGTTCCAGGCGCAGTTCATGGACCCGCCAGCCTTGCTGCCGCACCTGATCTGAAACCAGCTGGAACAACTCAGCGTCTTTGGCCGGGAATACGGTCAACTCACCGTCACGAATTTCAACCTTACGCGCCTGTGGCAATTCACTCAGCAAACTGGCAGCTTTCTGCAGATCGTCCACCACCAGTGTCACCGCATTGTGGTAACGGGAGCGGGCCAGCAGGCCGGCGGGCGTGTCATCCAGCAGCAAGCGGCCATCGGCAATGATCATGGCGCGATTACACACCGCTTGCACTTCCTCGAGGATGTGGGTGGAAATCACGATGATTTTTTCGGCGGCCATATCCTGAATCAGACTGCGTACCTCGTGTTTCTGGTTGGGGTCCAGGCCATCGGTGGGTTCATCGAGAATCAGGATAGCCGGATCATGCAAGATCGCCTGAGCCAAACCGACGCGGCGCTTGTAACCCTTGGAGAGCGTGTCGATAACCTGCTGCTGCACCTGCGTCAGGTTAAGCCGGTCCATGGCTGCATCCGCACGCTGCCTGATTTCGGCGCCGGAATAGCCACGAGCGCGGGCTATGAATTGCATAAAGGCCACCACGGTCATTTCGCCGTAAGCGGGTGCACCTTCGGGCAGATAGCCCATGCAACGCCGTGCAGCCAGAGAATCTGTGACGATATCGTGGCCGCCGATCAATGCTGTGCCCGAAGTGGGCGTCAGAAAGCCCGTCAGCATTTTCATGGTGGTTGATTTACCGGCTCCGTTGGGGCCAAGAAAGCCCAACACTTCGCCGGCCTGGAGTTCAAAGCTCATATCGCTCACGGCGGCCAGCTGGCCGTAATGCTTGGTCAGTGAGCGGGCTTCAATCCTGACGTCACTCATGCTGCATTCCCTCTATTCTTATCGGCTGGTTCTTCATACTGGTCTGGGCTGTACATCATGACTCCAGGGCTGCAATTTCTTTACAATTTTGACTGTGGGCTTGATTCCGGGTTTGCCTGTGGCCCTGATGGACCACCTAATTGGCAAAAAATTTCTGGTCTGGCAAAATTTTTTTCAAGTGCATTGAATGTTTGCGACCTGCGCCATGACTTTTGTCACTGGTAATCAGCGACAGTTGCGGCCAAATTAGGCACTGTCATTTCAGGAGATTTCAGCTTGACCATGTGGACTGCCATCGCATTAATCGCCATTGCCGGAATAATTGGCGAGGCCTATCGCCATCACGCCAAGGACAAGCTTTCCAAAGCGGACCATCAGTCGATTGATGCTCTTAATCGGCGGCTGGACACGCTGGAATCTGATCTGAAGCAACGTGTCGAAACGCTGGAACGCATCGTTACTGATCGCAGCGAAGACCTGAAACGCAAGTTTGATCACCTCGACAAAGCCGGCTAAGAATGGGGTCAGAGTAAAGGGACAGAGTAAAAGAACCCAATACCCGCAATAATTTTTCACCTAATTCAGGGTCGGAAATCATTCGCTTTTACTCTGTCCCTTTACTCTGACCCCACAACTGACTCTG
>JANOGQ010000257.1:0-2053 GCA_031406105.1 Lysobacterales bacterium
ATTGCTGAAACGCCTCGCCGCTGCTTTCGACGCAAGTTTCTATAAGAAGAACAAGCTGACGGCCGGCACTTACTTTGATCGTGAAACTTTTGGCGCTGATCGCACAGTTGCCTACACGCTGATGAACCGCAATCACTATCTGGGCTGGGTTTCCGCTGCAGATCCGGAGCTGTCACTGGCAGATGCCATCGAACAGTTCCCGATCTCGGCCGAAGCCAGACAAGAATTGATGCGCTTGATGAGCTCGCATGAAAACGTAGTCCCGGAGCATTCTTTTGCAAGCGACGAAGAGTACCTGAACAGCATCAGTTATCGGCAGTTTCTAAGTCGCGACATGGGTATTGGGGAAGCGGAGATTTATACGATCTTTGAGAATTATCCGACGGACTGGTGCGTGGGAATCGAAGCGGTTCCCGCACTCGAAGCGTTTTACTGGGGTTTGCCAGGAATCAATTCCACCTCTCTTGGCAGTGATAGCGATTCAACGGGTTTGGGCCTGGAATCATCTATCACTTATCATTTTCCGGATGGTAACGCCTCGGTAGCCAGGGCCCTCACGCGCAGCCTGATTCCAGACGTCGCACCCGGTTCCACCATGGAAGACCTGGTTTTTGCACCTTTTGACTATTCAAAACTGGACCAGGCGGATTCACAAGCTCGCATTCGCCTGCAAAGCACCGCCGTTCATGTGGCGCATGAAGGCACACTTAAATCTTCAGATCACGTTGCCGTCACCTATGTGCAAGCAGGACAGGCAAGCCGGGTCCGGGCACGTCACTGCATACTCGCCTGCTATAACCAGATGATTCCCCACCTCTGCCCGGAGTTACCAGGCTCACAGCGAGAGGCGCTCCAGACGATGGTGAAGTCACCGATTATTTATACCAATGTCGCGCTGCGAAACTGGCAGTCGTGGAAGAATCTGGGTGTTGGCGCTTTGCAGAATCCAGGCAGCTATTTCGTAACCTCCCTGCTTGATTACCCGGTTGATTTTGGTGGGCACACTTACCCACGCGATCCGGAGCAGCCAGCCGTAGTGCATATGACCCGGTTTCCTCATGTTTCGAATGCAGGCCTGACACCCAGCGAACAGAAAATTGCCGCCCGGCACGAACTTTATGCCACTCCTTATGAAACCATAGAGCGGAACGTTCGACAGCAGCTGGCGGGCAGCTTGTCCGGTGGCGGTTTTGACCCAGCCCGCGACATCGAGGCCATCACCGTCAATCGTTGGTCGCACGCCTACATCAACCGGGCCAACCCACTGTTTGATGAAATGTATCCCGACAGTGAGGACGAGCGCTACCCATTTGTGCAAGGGCGCAAACCGTTTGGCCGCGTCGCAATCGCTAACTCCGATGCCGGATCGTCCTCGTTGCTCAATGTAGCCATCGACCAGGCACATCGCGCGGTCGGTGAATTGGTATGACGCGACTTTTCAGTGGCTCTTGGTAACGACGGTAGAACATATCGATGTCACACCTTCGATCGATTGCTACTTTAACCTGCCTGCTGGTCATGCTGGACAATTCACATGCCAACTCAAATGAACCCGCTGTGACTGCAGTCGAGCTAATGGCCGCATTTTCAGGAGAAAGCGTGGAGCAGTATGCGCCCTGCTTCCAGTATTCGGAACAAGGCCGGATTGTTAACATCGAGATTCATGCCGTCGGAATGGATGACACAACAGCCCGGTATTCGGGCCAGGACCACCCCTGGTACGAGGTCAATAACATCCTGCGCATTACGACCGCGGACGGACTTGAAGGAATATCCGGTGTTGACAGGTATTACCCGGCAAGCTTCAGCGATCAGCACCTGCAGGAATTACAGTCTGTTGCCGGGGAATTAATGAGCCTGCAGTCCCTCGATCCGGTCCAGGTCTCATTGCTGCTCAAAAAATCGCGACCCGACTTGAGTAACGAGGCGCGCGCAAGTATCGATATTGCCCTCTGGGACCTCGCGGCACACAAAGCGAAGCTTCCACTGCACCAGCTGCTGGGGTCGAAACGCAACTCGATGGAAACCTATGCGAGCCTGCCTTTCTATGATT
>JANOGQ010000269.1:0-4262 GCA_031406105.1 Lysobacterales bacterium
GTGGGTAGCGGGCGCCACCCTGGTACAGCAACCCGATCGTGGAAAACACATCATCATTCTGCACCAGCAGATCGATAGTCACTGGCGCCGACTCACTCGCGCGCAGCGCGTCGTCCAGAAGAGTCTTCGACCAACTGCGCCCATTCACCGCCACCAGCACAGATCCGGGAGCGAGCCCGGCGATATCGGCCGCGCTGCCTGGGATGATGTCGGCGATCACTGCGTCTTCCTCCGAGAGCGCGAAGCCAAGCGAGTAGCGCAAGTCGATGCGCTTGCTGGACAAGTCATAGGCCGCCTGCATGGCGTTTGGTTCTGTGGAATAGGCGAGCGTCCAGCCCCCACCCTGCAGCCCCTCGAGTGGTGCACCGGGGCGGGTACGATCCAGCCTTTCGCGCCAGAACCCTGCCCAGTCGTAGGGATGAACCGCATTCAGTGCCTGCACCACATCGTCGAAGTCATAAGTGATGACCTGCGGTCCGGAGCTCTCGGTCCCGCCCAGGAAGGCCCGGCAAAAGTCGTCGAGACTGCGCTTGCCGCGCGAAAGCTGGCGGATCAGCACGTCTGCCTCCAGCCAAAGTAAAGAGCCTTCGGTGTAGTAGTCCACGCCACGCCGGCGCGACAGCCAGTCCTGCGGCTGGCCGCGCATCGTCTGCACGGCGCGGGCGGTGTCCTGCAACGGGCGCCACTCGCGACCCTTGTGCAGATCCATCTCGCCGGCGGCATAGGCCCATTCGTCCAGGTAGTCCTGTGCGCCGTAAAGGCCACTGCGAGCGGAGAGCACCTCCTGGAGATACTCCGTGAGTCCCTCGTAGACCCAGAGGAGGTCGGGTGTCACCGTGGTGTGGAAGTCGGGCTGTGCGATGCCCACCGGACGACGGTACTTGCCGTTCCAGGAATGGGCGTACTCGTGAGGCAGTAGGGAGGCCATGGCGCGGAAAGCCTGGGGGTCGACCATCGAACGCTCTCCCACCCAGTTGTCGCTGGACTCGTGGTGCTCGAGACCCGAGAAACCAGACTGGTCGGTGAGTGACAACAGGAACTGGTACTGCCGGTAGTGCACCGTGCCGAAAAGCTCGCGCGCCTCGCGCACGAGCTGCTTGTAGCCTTGCTCGATCGGCGGCATCACCGCGAGTGCGGCCTCACTGTCGGCTGCAATATTGAGGCGCACCGCCGGATCACCGCCGAGTTCGATGGAACGGAAATGCCGTCCGGCCAGTACCGGTGCATCGATCAGTTCCGTGAGCGAAACCGGTGCGAAGGCGATAAGGCCGTCCGGGGTGGATTCTGTGATAAGCGAAGTCGCATGGTGCCAACCCTCCGGCAACCTCAACCGCGCGCGATAGAGCAACTGGTCCGAGGGAAGTCCGGCCGGGTAGAGAAGTACGCGGTTCCATTGCAGCACGAGGAGTGCATTCGTTGCCTTGCGATCCGAGGTGGGCGCCTCTGCACCCGCCACCGCGAGGAGGTCGAAACTCACATCCAGCCGGGAAACCCCCGAGGGCACCTCGACGTGGAAAGCGAACATGTTCACAGGGTCACGCTGCCATGGGATTGGCTCTCCTGCAGCCGAGACCTGCAAGCCCGTGAGCGAAGTGATCGGGCCGCTGGGGCGATGGTTGCCGGGGATCCACTGCGGGTAACGCAGCGTGAGCGTCCCTTCTGTCACGGGGATGACAAGCCGGACAGTCTGGATACCGCGTGCCGATTGCCTCGCATCCACCTCGATGTCGATGGGCTGGGTAGCGGCGAACGCGGGCACTGCCAGAGAAGCAAGCAATAGCACCCGCGCGATCGATCTAATCAAAGCCTTCACGGTAATTCCTCCAGCGAGATGTCCCTCCGGCGCTCATCACCGGGGCGAAACCGCGAGTTTTTCAAACAATCAGTAGCTCGTCCAGTAGCGCAGGTGATTCCAGCTGCGACCACAAAGTATAGGGAAAAACGCGGGCAGAAGACCCAGCCTGAACCCAGTTACAAGCCTTCGCCAGGAATTGCTGCCTGGAGGTTTGGCCCGGGATGGCTGCCCCCGATGTCTGCAATGGGGTTTTTCCGTTGCCGTTCATATTGGCTTTGCCGGCTACTTGGGGGTCGGACTGAACTGACAGGGTCGGACCAGCGTAACAGATTGATTGGTCATAAGTAGACTGCCTAAATCGATGCTTTTACCTCGTTAAACCAGGCATTTTGGGCATAATTTATGGCCTTTAAGCAAACGTCCAGCTAAGCCACAGTTTCTTAGTGTCAAGATTTTGACAGGGAAATTGGCACTTTAAGCCAGATATTACAGCGCAAACTTAAGAGTAATGCTTTGCAGTCAATAAGATAGGTTGGTCCGACCCTATGTAACGTACCCTATGTAACGTCTACTGTTTCAAGGCTTGTAATACCTCAGGGTCTTTACTGGCGATAGAGGCAATAATTCCGGAGTAAATTCCTGGCATGTCGCGTTCGAATCCTCCCCGGGCCCCCAACATCAAGGTACCCTTGATTTCAACTTCGTTGGCCAGTTGCCTGGACATTCGCAGGCCTGCATCTGGCCCGGTGATGTTGATCATCAGGGAATACCAGAATCGACCGTTCTGGTAGCCGGTAAAATCCCATTCCTTGATCAGTACTTCGAGTTGATTTCCACCGGGTGCAAGCCCGAACCCCTGCCAGACCAATTCTTCTTCGAGGTCATCTTGTATCTGGTCGGCTAGTGGGACCTTACCTTTGGTAGTCACAGGCCAGGGAATACCAAGCCCTGCCCGGTATTGGCCTATGCGGAATGGGTCTTTTTTGCCGCTGAGAACGGCTTCGCGGCGGTCCTCAACCCGCACGGAGATCTGGATGCCTGTGCCCACATTACCGGTCACTTGTGGCGTCGTATCCAAAGGGATCTTCTGCCCAACCACGCAAGCAGAAAGAAACAGGGTCAAGCTGACAGGCACTGCAATACGAGCCAACTGAGTCAACATGATTCGTCCTCCCAAAATTGAACTGCTGCTGTGAATTTTACGGCTTTGATTCCTGCGAATCGTCCGGCTTTACGATGTGCAGATCAGGAAGGACTTTCAGGAGATCAATTGAAAGCAGGTTGCTCTGTCCGTTTTGGCTATAGAGAATTTCGATCTTTGATGGAGATGGCACCAGCGGCAGGAACAGGTCCAGCACCAGCACCTTGCCCGGCTCCACGACCACAGGAAGCTGGGTATTGCGCTTGCCGATTTCTTTGTTCACCTTGCTGTTGTTAACGGCCACCACAACGCCAGTAATGGCAATGACGGGTGCAACAGCAATGATTGCAACGGCTGTTCCGGCAGCAGCAGTACTGCCGGAGTAAAGCGCCCCTATTCCCAGCGCTGAGCCACCATAAACTGCGGCGCCACTGGCAACCCATAAGGCGCCTGCGCTCGCGCCTGCTTTTACCTCAACACCCTCTTTCTTGTATCGCTTGGCGGTTTCTTTTGACCGGCTTATCAGCAGTTTCCTGTCATTTACTGGCGCCTGCGCTACGCCCTGGGAATCCCAGACGCGTACACTCATCACTTGGAGAGTTTGTTGCGAATCATTTTGCACCCGCAACAGGTACTCATCCCAGTTGGCATTCTTGGCCCAGCTGCCGGGGCCGTTCCTCACAATGACCCAGTCCAGGTAAATGGTGGCGTAATTGTCGTGTGCCTGTGCCAGCGGCTGATTCAAAACCAGGGGTTCTGAATCTTTAAGCAGCCTGTTGCCGCCGCAGGCCGTCAGGACGGTGAGCAGAAAAGACAGGAAAATCGACTGGCCTAAGCTTCGCAGCATGGGCGCTCCCTCGCCGGCGAAGGCCGGCGTTCCCGGACAGGTGTCCGGGAGAGAAAAGTCTAACACCAAACACCCGGCAGAAATGTTGCTTTGCTGGTTTTATCAGTCAGGTATATCACCGCTTGGCGCCGGTGGCACATCCATGGCAGGATTGCGGTCAAAGAAGTTGTAAGGCTTCAGCGTGACCGAGTGCCAGCCGAGATTGTACACGGGCCAGTCTTCCGAGGAGGGCACGTGGTGGAACCCCATCGTGTACCAAAGCACCAGGTCCTGGTTCTGGAGGTCTCGCGAGTTTGCGGTCCATGCGGGTAATCCCTGGCCGGGTTCAGACTGGTTAGGATAGTCTCCCGCGGCGTAACGCTCCTCCGGCGCATAAGGCGTCACCCACAGGTGGTAGTTGGTGAATTGAGCGCGGCTTGCGGCCGGGTCGTCCTCGTCCATCAGCATGAGTGCATTGCCGTGCGGATGGATCATGTAGC
>JANOGQ010000318.1:0-2943 GCA_031406105.1 Lysobacterales bacterium
TTGCGCCACCAGCGATGGGTGCAGCCGGTAGGACATATCGTGCACATCTTTGCTGATGCGAACCAGTTCCGGCCCCAGGTATTCGAGCGCCTGCCTCGCGGCGTCGCTACCCGGGTCGGATGCAGCGATACCCGCATCTATGGAGGCTCGGGCCAGGCGCTGCGACAGATCATCGTGCAATTCGCGGGCCAGCAACCGGCGCTCATCTTCGTGGGCTGTTATAAGCCGCCTGCCCAGGCTGGCTCGTGCGCCTTCTGCTACTCTTCGTCGCCGGTTCTGTGTCATCAGGGTCATAAGCCATATTGACTGGGTTATGAGAATAATTGCGATGGCGATTATCCAGACTGCATATTGCTCCCAGAAACCCGGAGGCCGGAACAGGACTTTACTGCCGGGTGGCAATCGACTGAGGTCAACACCCCAAGCCTGAAGTTCCCGCCAATCGTAACTGGGAACACTTAAATCGATGAGGGTGCGCTCATCGGGCAGGTGCTTGCCGCTCAGCATCCTATCCGCGACTTCAGCCATTTTACTGCCAACCTGGTTGACCTGTATCAGTCTCCCGCCAATAATGCCCTTGCTCAACTGACTATCGAAAAGACCGAATACCGGAACTGTGCTGACCGTTCTGACCATTGCGATGTCAGAGTTGTGGCGCAACGTAATACCGTTTACATCCTCACTCAAAAAACCCAGGAAAACGACCGAACCTTCGGAAAGGCTGGCAAGCCTGTCCTGTATTTCGGCGATCGACTGATCGTTGGTGAATTCAAGACTCAGCTGGCCGAAATGCGAGCTGAGTTGCCGACGTGCTTCCTCTGAGAGTATCCGTTCTGTATAGGTATTGCCAAAAACCATGAGGATATGCGCGGTTTGGGGGAACAATTGCAGGATGTCTTCAGCTGCTGAGACGAACGAGAACTCGCTAGCAACCTCGGAATCAGAAGGCCGCAAATTCGCTTGCCGCAAAAAAGAGTCGCGGGCCGCAGCGATCAGGGGCGCGTCAGGAAAGGTTGTATCCCGATAGGCTATCCAGAAGTCAATCGCTGCCGACCCGGCTGCCTCCACCAGATCGGGCGGGTCATCCGCATATCGGCTGTGCAGGAGCCGCGCAATCGATTCGCCCGTTCGATCCTCCGCGGTGGATCCTTTGTACATGAGGTCCAGGTGCCGGAAAATGATGGCTCCATCATGACTCTCCTCAAGCGCCTTCTCGAATTGCTGGATCGGCTGGTAATAAGGTCCCGAATCCGCTTCAAAGCTGTTCAGGACCAGGATTTTTTTCGGCTCCGGCTGCGCGTTCGCCGGGATACTGGCGAGCACCAAAAAGGCACAGGTGCCAGCGCAGTTCCATAAAATTTTTGGAGTCAGTATCATGACCCATTCTGGCGAAGATGGAGAATTCCCGCAATCGCCACGGCCAGTAGAATGTCCTCCAAGCCTGAAAAGGCTGGATATCGCCGGACGCACTGAAGCGGTATCCCTGACTGAAGAACAATCTGCTCCTTTTCAAGGCGATGATGATGCGTAGGCACTGAGCATAATGTCGGATACGGTTCTCACTGTTATTGGCAGCATCGATGGCGTCGGCTGGATCGCCTCACACACCAGGCTTTCCAACGACAGTGTTGATCACTTTTACACCAGCAATACGTTTCGCTGGCGGGCTGAAATTGAGAATGGCTCGGCTTCGCCCCGCATCCTGATTCATGAGCGGTCGAATCTGGATGGTGTAGATGAAAAGCTGAAGAAGCTGCCGGGTTTCCTGCGCGGCATCGCAGCGGTGGCCATCGATCGTGTGCCCTCGGCCTATTTCGGACCTGAAGCCGCCGATGTAGATCTCTCAAAATGGGTTGCGGTCGAGGGACATAAGATTCCCGGGCCCAGGCTGGAATTCCGGCAGTACTCGCAGTTTTGCTCAGGTTTCATTCATGAAACGGGGTGTACTGTGCGCCAGGGACCCAACCCGAGGAGTAGTGGAATTGATATCAGCAGCTTTACGCGCCCGTGCCGGCCTGCATCTGCTCGCGGTTGCAGCGCTCCTGTTCAGTTTGCCAGCCCAATCACAAACCCGAATTTCTGCCGGGCCCGATTGTTCGGGTAATCCTGTAAACCCCGTCCATTTTGACCAGACTATTTTCCAGGCCGACTATAAAGTCATGGTCAGCGAATACGAAATCGAACCCGATATCCGCATTCGCCTGGTTGACCAGCCCGTGCTGGCCGATCTGATCCTGGCGGATGGTTTGCCGGGCAATGATTTTGCCATCTGCCGGTCATCGACGCGCCACCAGGCAACAACCCTTTTTGTAGCCAGGTTTGTGACCCAACCCGATGTCACCATCATGCTGAGCCGTAAGGATCGCCATGCCGATTTCACACTGCACGTTGACTCGGAAACGGTATCCGACATTGAGGCTGCAGCGCTGTTCTGGCTGGCCTGGAAGCAGAACTCTCTGAAAACGCTGCAATAGCAAACAAAGAAGGTTTCTGCCGGATTTTCCTGCCCTCAAGCCGCGGCAGGTGGATTCCATCGGTAGCCCCACTCGCACGCAACTGGCAATCAGTTCCATCAGGAGTAGAATCATCGCAGCGCGCCTGGTTCCGACAGACGATGCTGTCTTGCGCGCATCCCCTCAATAGGAGTCGCGTTCATGGATCATGTCTACCTGGTTATTCTCCTGGCGCTCGTGCAGTTCATTTTCTTCACCTTCCGGACAGGGGCGGCGCGAGGCAAGTATGGGGTCGAGGCCCCCAAGACCCAGGGCAATGAGACCTGGGAGCGAATCTACCGGGTACAACAGAACACCATGGAGCAACTGATTATTTTCGTCCCTGGCATGCTGGCCTTTGCGCATTACGTCAGCCCAAAATGGGCCGCAGTGCTGGGCGTGGTTTACCTCCTGGGCCGACAAATTTTTTCCTACCTCTACATCACCAACC
>JANOGQ010000328.1:0-2114 GCA_031406105.1 Lysobacterales bacterium
GCGTGTGCGCAGACGCCAGGTAGCCCGTCACGCAGAGTGCCAAGACGGAAAGGTAGATCAGTACGTGTGTCACCACTGCAAGCAAGTGAACCTGGGATCCTGTCTTGCGGCCGCCAGGCGGCGCCGGACGATGCTTGAGTCGCACGCACAGCAGCGTCAGCAGCAAGATTGCCAGCGTGAGACCTATGTTCTTGTGGAGCTGAAAGGGCAAAGCACGAAACTGCAGGTCAGGCGACGGGAATGGCAGGCTCATCATCCACCAGCTCGACAGAAACAGAAATAATATCGAGACAGCCAGAATCCAGTGAATCAGAACGGCTGTTCGGGTGAACCCTTGCCTTGGCAAAATGACTTCCTCGTCGCGGATCACTGATGACCCTGCTCGTCACTCACATTCTGCACAGGCTGACGTCCAACAAACACTCCAGCCAACAACATCAGATGCAAAAGAAACCAGAGGAAAGAGCCGCCGAGGTACACATCCCGCAGGATCGGTCCCGCAAGGGCCGCAGCAGCAAACTGAAGAATATCAACGAGCACCAGGCCGACCAGCACCGCAATCGCAGCCCCTGGCGCCCATGGGGTGTAGTTAACGAGCGCACCACCCACTATGACCGAGACAAAGGCGAGAATCGTACCGATCATCGAGAACGTGCGCATGGCGCCAGGAAACCAGTCTGGTGATGCCAGCATCTGTCCGTGAACATGCTCGACGAGATACTCGCACTCCGCCACGCTGATTCCTTCCTCATCGAGTTCTGCAGCCGGGCAATCGGCGATTGGCATAGCCCCCACCAGATGCATGTTGTTGATGAGAACGGTTTGTTTCAGCCACCCAGTTGCCTGTGCCGCCGTCAGGAAAACGCCAAGCACAATTGCAACCGCGCCCAATATGCTGGCCCACCCCGGTACGCTTGCCGCAGCTCTTCTGGTGGCTGACATCCCTACTCTTACTTTTTCCTTACTTGCTGGTCGATGGCGCCAAAAATGGACTCGCCGGTATCGGGCAGATTCATGAATATTCTCACTCTGTCACCAAACTTCATAAAGGACGTTTCCGGCTCGCCCTTCTCGAGGGTCTCTATCATCCGCTTCTCTGACAAGCAGGATGAGCCCACGGATCGATCTTCATTCGAAACCGTTCCCGAGCCGATGATGGTTCCGGTGGCCAGCGAGCGCGTCATGGAGGCGTGCTCAATCAGATCACAGAAATCAAAAGACAGATCGACACCGGCGTTAGGGCGACCAAAAAGTTCTCCATTAAATTCGGTGATCAACGGCAGGCTGACCTTTCCACCGTCCCAGGCATCACCCAGTTCATCAGGGGTTACACAAACCGGAGAGAAAGCCGAGGCGGGCTTGGATTGAAAAAAGCCAAAGCCCTTGGCCAGCTCCGGGCGCATGACATGGCGAAGTGAAACGTCGTTGCACAGCATGATCAGTAAAATGTGGCGGCTGGCGCTTTCCTTCTTTGTGCCGTAAGGGACATCGTCGGTAATGATCGCAACCTCCGATTCGAAATCAATACCCCAGGCCTCATCACTCATTTCGATGGGATCCTCCGGCCCGATGAATCCATCCGACCCGCCCTGGTAAATAAGGGGCTCCTTGTTGAAGTTTTCAGGCAGCTCGGCCCCGCGGGCTTTCCGCACCAGGCGCATGTGGTTGAGGTAGGCACTGCCGTCGGCCCATTGGTAGGCACGCGGTAATGGCGATGCCATTTCGGAGGCAAGGAACGGCTGTGTTCCACTGAGCGTGCCTTCATCCAGCTTTCGGTAAAGTAGTTCAAGCTCCGGAGCTACCTGCTCCCAACTCTCGAGGGCTATTTGCAAGGTTGGCGCGATGTGGTGCGCCGATGCAAACCGTTTCAGATCGCGGCTCACAACAACCAAAGTGCCGTCGCGCCCACCCTCTTTTCTGGATCCTAACTTCATTCGATACTCCTCCGGGCTAACTATACTTCGTCGACCTGGCGTCCGGTGTTTCTGCCATCCCCTGTGCAAATTCGCCCTTCGCCATCAACTCTTCCCAGGTTCCAGAAGAACTCGATCCGGTGTCCGTCCGGGTCAAGCACGTAGAAGGACTCATTCTCGCCCCAGCTTCCCTCTTCATCC
>JANOGQ010000329.1:0-10099 GCA_031406105.1 Lysobacterales bacterium
TTTACGTTAACCACAATCCGGCTGAGGCCTGGAACCCGGTGCAGGCTGAATTCATTCGGATGGTTCTGTCACGCCAGGGACAGGAGCAGGTTATTCGTGCCGCTTTTGCGCCTTTGCCAGTCGCAGTGGCCAACCGCGAGCTGCAGAAGCTGGACCAGCCAGCAAGCGCGGCTACGCAGCAGCCATGATCTGCATGTCTGTCGTGAATGTCCTGTTGTCCCGGTCGCGTAATACAAGTGTCACAAATCTGCAATAAACTCCCTGCCCTTACCATCTGATCACTGACCGATTCTGACTTTGGCAACGGCGGCACCAACGACAAAGCAGTGGTGCTCAGCGGTGCTTGCGCCGTTCAGGATAAACGGGATTTGCGAATGCCAGAAGACCAGGCAGCCACAGGGCATAATGACCATAAATTACCGCTTGATGACCCTGGCTGGAAAACTGCTGTATGAGTGAACCGGAACGCGCTGAAACCTATGCGGCCATAGACTTGGGCAGCAACAGTTTTCACATGCTGGTGGCGCGCCGTGAGCACGGTGAGCTGCGAGTTCTTGATCGCATCAAGGAAATGGTGCGCCTGGGGGGTGGCCTGGACAGTTCTGACCATCTGGATTCGGAAACACGCCAAAGAGCTCTCGATTGCCTGGCCCGTTTTGGCCAGAGGTTGCGGGGCATCCCGGCCGACAATATGCGTGCCGTGGGAACCCATACATTCCGCCGCATGAAAAACGCCAATGCCTTTCTGCTGGCTGCCGAAACCAGTCTGGGCTGCAGCATAGACATTATCGCCGGGCGGGAAGAAGCCAGGTTGATTTACCTGGGTGTATCACAGGGCGTATCCGGCCATGAAGATCGCAAACTGGTGATTGATATCGGTGGCGGCAGCACGGAATTCATCATAGGCCAGGGTCCGGAAACCCTGCAGCTGGAGAGCGTGCAGTATGGTTGTGTCAGCCTGACCCAGAGCTTTTTTGGCAGTGGCAAAATCAGCAAAAAACGTTGGAACAAAGCCCTGGAAGCAGTCATGGCTGAATTGCAGGAACTGCGGCTGCGCTATTTGCAAACCGGCTGGCAGACAGCGATTGGCTCATCAGGTACTGTTCTGGCCATCAGCGAAATCTGCCGACAATCCGGGCTGGGTGAGTCCGACATTGAGAAAGCCAGCCTGAAAGAGATTTTCACTGGTTTGTTGAACTTCGAATCCACCACCCTGGTGCAGTTTCCCGGATTGTCCGAGCAACGCCAGCCAGTCATTGCCGGCGGACTGGTGATGCTGGCTGCCTGCTTTGCAACCTTTGAGTTGAAAAGCATTCGAACGTCACCCTATGCCCTGCGCGAAGGATTGCTCTACGACATGCTGGGCCGCCTGGAGCACCGCGATCCACGCGAAAGCACTGTGTTGGCTTTCAAGCGACGCCACAACGTCGATGAAGCCCAGGCCGAGCGGGTCAAATCCATAGTCAACCTGCTGTTTAATCAAGTCTCTGAGGGCTGTGGCTTGCGAGCCATGCATCACAGTATGCTGATCTGGGCGGCTGAGCTGCACGAAGTGGGCCTGAGTTTATCGCACAGTCATTACCAGGAGCATTCCGGTTACCTCGTGCAACAGTCCGATATGCCCGGATTTACCATCACCGAACAATTGTTTCTGGCAGCCCTGGTGCGTTATCACCGCCGACCGATTCTGGGCGAATTCGCCCAGGTCTTGCCTGGCCGCGTTCACCAGGCATTGAAGCAATCCCTGTTGTGCCTGCGACTGGCCTGCATACTCTGTCGTTCCCGTGACAGCATGGCCATACCGGAACTGCGGCTCAAGTTCAGTGGCCAGAAATTCACCATAAAACTGCCCGAAGCCTGGATGCGAGCGCATCCGCTGACCATGCACGATTTGCAGACCGAAGCCCTGGAGATACGACCCCTCGGTATCAATTTTCGCATACAGGCTTTGAATCTTCCGAATGACTAAAGACCCTGATGATTGGCGTCCTGCGGCATCGCGCACGGCGATTGAAGCCCGTGCCCGCCTGCTGGCTGATATCCGCAGCTTTTTCGCAGCCCGTAAAGTCCTGGAAGTTGAAACGGCATTGCTCTCCAGTGCAGGTAATTCGGATCCGAACATAGCCAGCATAGCTACCGATTCGAGCTCACCCCGCTACCTCAGGACTTCAGCGGAATATCCCATGAAGCGCTTGTTGGCGGCAGGGCTGCCCGACATTTATGAGCTGGGCCGGGTGTTTCGTGCAGGAGAAAAGGGCGCCCGGCACAATCCGGAATTCACCATGCTGGAGTGGTATCGGCATGAACTGAATTATCGGCAGCTGGCCCTGGAGGTCATAGAGCTGGTGCAGCATTGTGGCCACGGCCAGTTTGCCAATTGGCCCATCAATCACACCACCTACCGCGAACTGTTCCGCAGCCAGCTGGGCTTGGACCCGCATTGCTGCGACGAGGAAGAGTGCCGTGCACTGGCGCTGGAGCATGACATCCGTGCCGGCCAATTGGATCTCGATGGCTGGCTGGATTTACTCTTGAGCCATCTGATACAACCCGCCCTGAATGCTGAAAGCATTACGGTTATTGCTGATTTTTTACCACAACAGGCGGCATTGGCGCGGATCCGACAGGATGAGGTGGCGGTAGCCGAACGATTCGAAATTTATCTGGGGCAGACAGAACTGGCCAACGGCTACCAGGAGCTCACAAACTGGGCAGAGCAGAAACAGCGCTTTGAACAGGATCGCAAGCTGCGTCAATTGCGTGGTGATGCGATCAATCCGCTGGATCAGCGCCTGTTGGCCGCTCTGCAAGCCGGCCTGCCTGATTGTTCGGGTGTGGCAGTGGGAGTAGATCGTCTGTTAATGGCTATTGTGCGGGCTGGCCACATCGATATGGTCTTGCCCTTTCCTTATGATAGGGCCTGAAATTCAGGCCTGGGCTCAGCCGTTTCCGGCCTGAGGCAGGAACGGGATTGCCGTGATCAGGTCTTGGCCGCATGCCAGGGCAGGCAGATGCTGACGCACAAACCCCCATCGCTGGCGTTGCGTGCCTTGATCACCCCACCGTGTCGAACCACAGCCGCAGCCGCGATTGACAAGCCTATGCCATGCCCGCCGGAGTGACGATCGCGCGATTCCTGCACCCGGTAAAAAGGTTCAAAGATTTTTTCCAGCTCTGCTTCCGGTACGCCCGTGCCGAAATCACGCACTTCTATCATTATTTGCCGACGGGCCACCTCGGCCTGCAAACTCAGCACAACACCCCGATCTGCATCGGTATGCCGCAGCGCATTGCGCAGCAGATTTTCCAGAGTGCGCCACAACAATTCGCGGTCACCAAAAAACAGCACTTCCTCACCAGCTTGCCATTGCACACCGGGCTTGCCATCCGCCACTTCGTAATTGACCACTTCCACCAATTCCGTCAGGAAGGCAGAAATATCCAGTGTTTCATCCTGTTTGGGTGAATTTTCCGAGGTTTCCCGCAACAGGCCGAGCACGTCATTGACCAGCGCCTCCAGCCGATCGCCTTCCAGTGCTATGCGATCCAACTCCGGCTTGATGGCATCCGAGCCCTTCTTCCGCGCGATTTCAAGTGCTACGGACAGCCTGGCCAATGGTGAGCGCAGTTCATGGCTCACATCGCGCAGCAATCGCCGACTGGCCTGCTGCATGGTTTGCAGACGCGCCGCCATCTGGTTGAAATCCGCCCCCAACTGGCCGAATTCGTCGCGCCGTTGCGGTGTGGTTTCTGCCACACGCGCATCGAGATCACCCGCAGCAATACGCCGGGTAGCCGTGCGCAGCGCCTCCAGTGGCGCTGTAAGCGAACGTGCGAGGAAAAAGCTCACCAGTGCCGAGATCAACGCACCAGCCAGTATGCGCAAGGCAGTGCCATCGGGGCCGGGAGCCAAGATGGTGGTAGGTGGGATTCTGTCCACCAGGTAAATGGTGTGCTGCTGCCCATCCCTGGCGCTGACCGTTTCGGCCTCTATGCGACCATGCCTTGCACGCAGCGCCTGCAGTATGGCGTCACGGCGCAGGATTTCCTCGTCATTTGCATCAACTACAAAAATGTAATTACGCGACATGCGAGGAATCGCTACCAGTTCCTCGCGCGCAGCTTCGGTCCCGGCCGTAGCCAGAGTGATTTTCAACCGCTGGGAAATGCGGTACATGCCGCGCGAAAACGTATTGGCTGGCTCCTCAGCCCATTGTTCACGAGCCAGCTTGTCATTCAGCAGACCGATGGAAGCAGAGAACCCGACAATACTGAGCCACATGGTCAGGAACAATTTCCAGAACAGGCGTGACACGCTGCGATTACCTAGCCAACGCGGTATTGATAGCCGATACCCCGTATGGTTTCGATACGGTTTTCGCTATTGACCCCGGGCCCCAGCTTGCGCCGCAAATTGCTCACATGCATGTCGACGCTGCGGTCATGGGCTACGGGCTCGCGCCCGAGGGCATCCACATACAGATCACGCTTGCTCACCACTGCGCCACCGTTCTGTAACAAAGACTGCAGGATGCTGAATTCGGTACTGGTCAACTCAACGGGCTCGCCACGCAGCAATAAAGTACGGCTGCCCTGATTGAGTTCCAGATCATCCACCTGCAGGATATTGGATACTCCGGTGCTGCCGGTGCGTCGCAACACCGCCCGGATGCGCGCCAGCAGCTCGCGGGGATTGCAAGGCTTCGCAACATAGTCATCCGCACCCAGTTCCAGGCCGAGGATACGATCCAGGTCATCACCGCGCGCTGTCAGCATAATGACTGGCACCCGGCTTTGCTGGCGTAATTCCTTGAGCACGTCGAGGCCATTCATTTCCGGCATCATCACATCCAGGACCACCAGGTCTATGCCGGGCTTTTCAAGGGCCCGCAAGGCCGCCTTGCCGTCATGGGCCAAAGACACCTTGAAGTCCTCGGACTCGAAAAACTCCTGCAGCAGTTCACAGAGTTCGGTGTCGTCATCGGCTATCAGTAAATTTGTTTGCATTTTTGGCAAGGCACAGTTTGAGATCTGCTTTCATTCTATCCAATCCCGGCCTGCACGGCAGAAAAAAAAGGCGCACCGGGGTGCGCCTAAGGGACTGCGAAGCTCTGTCTGCCGCTGTTTAGTCGACAAAAATACTCCAGTTATAGTGCCAGGCTGAATCGGCGCTGCGAATCGCGCCAGACCAATCCACCTTGTCGAAGAATTCACCGAACACTTCAGGATCGATGTCTTTGCCTGAGAGATAACTTGCTCCTGCAGGCGGAATTACCCCACTCAGATTCGGGTTGACCGTTTCATTACCTGGCTGCGCAGCGATGAAAGCGGCAGTGGTCCAGGGGTCCGTGGCATCTACTGCGAAGTTGGTTGTGCAATTGAAAATGGTATTTTCAAAAGTCAGCACGCCGGTCAGATTGGCCGGTGTACCCGCAGCTGCAAAAGTGGCTGCGCCGTCAATGTTCAGACAAGTGGCGGATTTGGTGACGATCATGTTGGTGAAGTTACCACCGGTGCCACGGCGTGGGTTCATACCCAGCTTGCTGGGCTTGCCAATCAGCGTCACGTTGGCAATGCGCGGCTGAGCGCGGGGTGAAGCGTCGTTATTCTGCTCCAGATTGTCCATTTCCATGCCGCGATCAGTTTCGATGGTCTCGTCCTGACTCTGCTTGATAATGGCAAACTGAACGTTACCGCTGTAACCCATAGTCCAGTCCAGGCTGTCATCCTGGATGTCCGTCAGGATCAGATGTTTGGCGTTCACTGTGCCACCGAAAAACTCGATGCCGTCATCAGCATTGCGATGAACCTGCACATAATCGACGACCGTACCACTGCCGACACCTTGCAAGGCAATACCGTTCAGCTCATCTTCGTCGGTAAACTTGATACCTGCAAACTGCACACGCACGTAGCGCAGCACACCTGAGCTATCGAAGGGATCGCTGCCGCCAAAGACTCCGCTGTTGCCTTCACCGATAGCGGTACAGGGCGGCAGAGCACAGGTGTTGATTGGAGCGTTTCCGTTGATCACCAAACCACCCCAGTCACCTGAACTTGCGCCTTGGCTGACAGTGTCCGGGCCTGAGAAAACAATAGGCGCATGTGGCTGGCCTTCGGCAATGATCTTGCTTCCGCGGCTGATCACCAGCAGGTCGATACCACCGCTGCCGACAACACGAGTACCAGCTTCAATGGTCAGCGTGTTGCTGTTGTTGAGAGCAGCCTTCTCGCCAATGAAGACACCACCGCTCAATACCCAGATGGTGTTGTTGGTGAGCTTAATGTCCTGGAGATAGGTGCCACTCAGGATACAGGTGCGGGGGGATGCCGCTGCAGTAGAGAAGGCCGGACATGCCGTGAAAGGCTGCTGATAAACACACTTGTCATTGGTACTGCCCTTGGTGACCGTCAGAATCGGTTCAAAGGGATTGGCGCCGCTCCCGAATGGTGTACCTGTCCAGCTGAACTCGGCATTATTACAATCCATGAACTCGATGTTCATGGTGCCCCAGTTTGAATTATCATTAACCGGGTTGCCCGCCGCAGGTCCGAACACACCACCTTTCACAGTGATAAGCGGGATGGAGACTTCAAACTGGCCTGGCAACACTTCGGCGCTGCCGCTGACCCAGAATGCTTCGCCCATATCGTCATAAACGAATCCGGCCATGAAGATAACGCCTTGTTCCGGACCTACCGGGATGTATTGCAGGCCCCAACCACGGCGCGTGTTCAGGTCTTTTTCTATCCAATATCCATCTAACTGTCGGTCAATGGTGAAAGCACTCACCGATGCCGTAACCAAGCTCAGCAGTATTGCGATCACCGCAATGATTGAATTCCTGTAGTTCATTCTCGTTTCCTCGATTTCCTGTTTCTCAGTTGCGAACACGCGTGTATTCCAACGTGGTCGGACTAGAATGCTAGGGATCAAGTGTTGCAGCAACGTGACCATTCGATGACAAATGGGTTACAGCGCTTGCGGGGGATTGTCACAGTGATGTCATAAATGACTCCTAAACTCTGCCTTGCCAAAATTAGACAAATTCGGCCGCCGGATCTTCAGCATCTGACTCATTACGACGATTCAATAACACGAGCGACAGAGAGAAATGATGAACCTCAGACTCAAAACCACTTTCCTGGTTTGCACCTTGTTGGCCAGCGCAACTGTGTTGCTGCCGGTCGGGGCTAATGGCCAGGAGGCCAGCGAAAACCTGGCAAACCGCCTGGTGCAGATGCGTGGCCAGGTTGACGAATTGCAAACCGAACTCGCCCTGTCTCGTGACGAGCATAAAAATCGCATGGCTTTCCTGACGGCCCAGCTAACGGAACTCGAGGCCAGTCGCGATCGCGAAGCATTGCGTTTGCAACAGCTGGAAAAGGAACTGGAAAAAATGCGGGTGGATGTTGCTGTTGCGGGTACCAGCTCCACGGTGCTGGAACCCCTGTTAATGGATCAACTCAGCAGATTGCGTGAACAGGTCAGTGCGGGCTTTCCCTTCAAAACCGGTGAGCGCCTGGCAGCGCTTGAGGAAATCGAATCACAAGTTTCTGCTGGGGTTCTGCCGGTCCAACGGGCTTTCAATCGGCTGTGGGCCTTTGTGGAGGATGAAATTCGTATCAGTCGGGAAAATGCCATTTACAGTCAGTCGATTGCGCTCGATGGCGAAAATGTGTTGGTCGATATTGCCAAGCTCGGTAATGCCATGATGTATTTTCGCACCCGCGACCTGAAGTACGGGCGCGCGGTTGAATCCGCCAATGGCTGGCGCTTTGAATTGCTGACCGATCCTGCAGACCAGGAAAGAACAGCCCGCTTGTTCGATGCCTTGCGCAAACAGATACGCCAGGGCTACTTCGAATTACCCAATGCACTGCCACGTTCCATGGAGGCAGGATCATGAAAACATCTTTTCCACTCAAACATGCTCTTTACCTTAGCCTGCTGGCTGGTCTGAGTCTGGGTCTCTACAGCTTTGTGTGGGCTCAGGAAGAGGAAGCCGCGGCTGATTCTCAGGACACTGGGTCCGCTGCGACCCAGACTGCAACCCCAGCAGCAACTATTAACCCGCTGAAAACCCGCGATGAGCTGCAGACTGCCTATCAGAAAGAGTACGCCTTTCTGGATGCACAGCTCAATGACCTGCGAGCACGCCAGACGGAATTCGAAGCCAGCTCAGCAAAAGCCCAACAGGACAAGCAAGCCAGCATCGACCGGATTGAAGGTGAGTACATTGCTGCGCAAACCCGCAATGAACGTATCAATGAACTGCTGGAAGACGCCGAGCGCCAGGTAATTGAAGTTGAAGACAGCAGAAACACGCTGGAAGCTACCTTTCTGCAAGCTTCTGCCACCCTGGAAGGATTGCCGGATCAGACAGGCGGAGGCAATTCCTGGAAATTCAACCCCGAAGCCGGTGACAGCGAAAATATCGTCGGCTTGTTTGACGCCACTTTTGGCATCCTGCAGCAGCAGGGTCGTGTACGCAGTGAAGCCGGCAGCTTCTTTCTGGCGGATGGCACCGAAGTTCAGGGCGAAATCATCCGCATCGGAAACATTGCAGCCTTTGGTGTAGCTGGTGAGCAAGGCGGCGCACTCGCTCCAGCAGGCGATGGCTTTATGAAAGTCTGGTCAGCTTCCGACCCCGCGACTGCGCAGGCATTGGCCAGTGGTGGGTCTCCTGCTGCAGTAAAGTTATTCCTCTACGAGTCAACCCAGAAAGCCATCGAAGAGCAGGCTGGAAAAACCATACTCAGCATCATCAACAGCGGTGGCCCGATTGCCTGGATCACTGTTGGCCTGGGTGTATTGGCCGCCATATTGATTGTCCTGCGCTCGATATTCCTGCGCAATTCCAGCGTTGGCACGGGTCGGATACAGCAAGAGATAGGCAGCCTGGTTGCAGAAGGCAAGCTGGAGGCAGCACTCAAAGCCTGCAAACAACTCAAAGGATCAGCCGCTCGCGTGGTGGCATCGGCCGTGCGCAACCTCGAGCGCGACCGTGCTCACATCGAAGATATCATTTCAGAACAAATACTGCATGAAAGCGCGCACCTGAATCGATTTGGCGCATTCATCATTTTGATTGCTGCAGTCGCGCCGCTGCTGGGATTGCTGGGTACAGTAACCGGCATGATATCCACCTTCGACATCATCACCGAGTTTGGTACAGGTGATCCCAAGCTGCTGTCTAGTGGTATTGCCATCGCTTTGGTCACCACCGAAGTGGGTCTGGCGGTTGCCATTCCAGCATTGATTTTCGGTAACCTGCTATCCGGCTGGGCTGATTCCATCAAGGATGAAATGGAGAAAGCAGCACTGCATGTGATCAACCTGTACACCATCAGAAAGTCGGTCAGCCAGGCAGCCTGATCCATGTTTTTCGGACTGTTCCAAGAGGTAGTGGAGTACATACAGGCGGGTGGTTGGGTCATGCCGCCGTTGGTGATCGGGACCGTAGTGATGTGGTTTGCCATTGGCTATCGCTTTGCAACCTTGAAACGTGGCACCCAGCGCGGCGTGCGCAACCTGCTGGCCCGGGCAGAAAAGGGCAAGCGGGCATCAGTTGATGGCATCATGGTGCGGGCTTTGCAGAAAGGTCTGGCTGTAAAGGCCAGTGCCGCCAAAAAGGACCTGCGTCCACTGCTGGATGATGCCTTCTGGCAAGAAGAACGCGAGCTGGACAGATACAACGTGCTGATCACTACCATCGTAATGGCAGCGCCCTTGTTGGGCTTGCTGGGAACCGTGGTCGGCATGATTGAAACCTTTGATTCCCTGGGTGACATGTCACTGTTTTCCCAGTCCGGTGGTATTGCCGGTGGAATCGCACAGGCCTTGATTACTACCCAGATGGGTCTGGCCGTGGCCATACCGGGTTTGATAGTGAACGGCGTACTGAATCGTCGGGCAAAAGAAATTCAACTGGAATTGGCACAAATGAAAGACATGCTCTGTGCAGACATGCCCTCAGGGAGTTATTGAAGATGCGGTATCGGGAACGAAGAGACCCCATGCAAGGCGTTGATCTCACGCCACTGATCGACATGGTATTCATCCTGCTGATCTTTTTCATGGTCAGCACCACTTTTG
>JANOGQ010000383.1:0-2252 GCA_031406105.1 Lysobacterales bacterium
CTTCGTTCTCAGCAGGACCGCTTTTCGCAGGAATTCCGTTTGTCCAATCAGGGTGAGATGCTGGACTGGATCGTTGGTTTGTACTACGAGAAGGCCAATGACGATTACCAGAATTCGTTCGCTGGCCCTACCACCGGTGGCAGAGGGCTGGTGAATTTGTATCAGGATACGCTCTCACTGGCTTACCTTGAGTCTGTTAGTGGCGAGACCTACCCAACCGCGCTCTCGTACTGGTACTCCGGCAACAAGACCGACTGGGAGCAAAAGGCCGTTTTCGGCGAGGTCACCTGGCACATCAATGAACAATGGGATTTAACGGGTGGCGGACGATATTACGACCGCTCCAATACCAACTACTATTTTAATAACCATCCGGGTGCTTTTGATATTCCTCCGCGGGAGGAAGTACTGGGTCGTGAAGGCGTGGACAAGGAGTTCATTCCCAAAATCAGCATGACCTATCGGCTCAATGACAACAAAATGGTTTACGGCTTGTACACGCAGGGCAAACGCCCCGGTGGTGTCAACCGGCAACGCGGAGAGCCATTCTTTCCGGCCAATTACGAATCGGATTTGATGGACAATTATGAAATGGGCTACAAGTCCAATTTCGCCCAGGGCGCCGGACGCTTCAATGTCACCGCTTATCACATGATCTGGTCTGACTATCAACTGGAGTTGTCAGATCCTTCCAGCGTCGATTGTATCGATCCGGACACCGGAGTTGGCAATCCCGACCTTGCCATACCCGGAGTTTGTGGTCAGCCTTTTCAGACAGTGGTTGCGAATGCCGGCGATGCACATATTTCCGGTTTGAATTTCGAGCTGGACTACGTGCCGAACGCCAACTGGATATTGGGCATGAACGCTGAATTCCTGCAGGCAGAAACTGATACCTCCCAGGACCTGGATGGCGACGGCGAAGATGATTTGGTAGCAGGGTTGCGTTTGCCGCTGGTGCCTGAGTTCAAGGCATCTGCCTGGGCGGAATTTCATTGGGGTGTTCTGGAGGGTAAATATGACGCCTTTGTCAGGACCCAATGGTCTTACACCGGCGACACCGTCAACAAGCTGGAGCCGGATCCCATTACCACCGCCAATCCTCAGTTCACCAACGCGTCCTATACCATTGGGGATTTGCGTTTGGGCGTGAACGGCGATGGTTGGCAAGCGGCCCTGTTTATCAATAACCTGACGAACGAACGAGCTCAATACACTATTAACACCGGTAATTATGAATGGGGTATGGCAAACCTGGCAGAAGGCAGGGAACATTTGCAACGCATTTTCACCAGTCGACCGCGTGAATTTGGCATGTCGTTCACCAAGTATTTCGGTGGCGACTGACACCTGGGTTCCGGTAAAAAATTTGCATACGAAAAGCCGGGATTTCCCGGCTTTTTCAATTTTGGTCATGGCGTTTGATTCTTGCCGGCAGGTGGATGAAACTGCCGCAGATGGATTGCGGATACGATCCACACCCGCAATCAATGGCGGTTGCAGAGTGCAGTACTGGCAAAACCGCCTTTATACAAAGCATTCAACAAGGACCAGCAACAGGTATGAATAAGGCAACAGAAAAACCACAACATACCGGCCCCTTGCAGGGCATCCGGGTGCTGGAAGTTGGACAACTTCTGGCCGGGCCATTTGCCGGCTGCATACTGGGCTACTTTGGTGCTGAAGTTATAAAGGTTGAACCGCCAGGCTCTGGCGACCCGCTGCGCCAATGGCGTGAACTGGATGCACAGGGCACCTCTTTCTGGTGGCGCAGCCTGGCACGCAACAAGAAATGCGTTACTGCCGATATGCCTACTGAACCCTGGACGGGGCGTATCGGTTCGGTAGCCGCAAGGCCCGCTTCCACCGCGCCCGCCGGGCCACACCTGATCAACTGGGGCAGCTCCTGGATACCCTTTCGCGGCGTGTCGTCAGGGTGCTGGAGCGTCGTGGCCTGCTGATCGCTGATGCGGTCGATCCGCATCTGGAGTTCGAGAACGGTTCCAGCCTCGATCAGATCCAGGCGGCTTCCATCGCATACCGTATCGCCATCGGGCCGCATGCGGGCCGCAAGGCCGTCACCCTGTATAGCGTACCTCCGCTGGAAGAGGAGCCCAGTATTCCTTTGTTGGCCACGATGCGCGGCTTCAGCCTGCATGCCGGCACCGTGTCTGAAGTCCATCAACGTAGCAAGCTGGAACGGCCGTGCCGCTACATCACGCGCCCGCCAATCGCCAGCAAACGCCTTTCGG
>JANOGQ010000388.1:0-8209 GCA_031406105.1 Lysobacterales bacterium
CGGGCTCGGAACGCCTGCTTGTGGATCCGGATCCCTCGGCAGAAAGTACTGCTTCGAGTAAGCAGAAAGACAGTGAGCCTGCCAATAAAGTCTGAGCTGACTCTTGTTTGATGTAGGCTTTAGCGAACTGCTTTTACTGGCCGTCATCGGCCTGCTGGTGCTGGGTCCTGAGCGCCTGCCAAAGGTGGCCCGCACTCTGGGTGGCCTGACACGCAAAGCCCGCAGCAGCTGGCTGAATCTCAAACGTTCCATTGACACTGAAATCAACGCAGAAGAACTCAAGAAGCCCCTCAAGAAAATGCAGGACGAGGTGCGCTCGGCTGTCGGCGGCATTGACCAGCAACTGAAAAAGGCTACTGCAGCGGTCAACAGTTCGGTAGGTGTTAAATCTGCTGACTCGCCCCCTGCAGCTACTCCGGATTCAGTTACTCCGGGTTCAGCTACTCCGGGTTCAGCTACTCCGACGTCAGCTACTGCGGATTCAGCTACTCCGGATTCAGCTACTCCGGGTTCAGCTACCTCGGGTTCAGCTACTCCGGCTTCAACCTCCACGGCTTCAGCCACTCAGCCTGCAGATACATAGCCCACCAGCAATGACCAGCACTGAAAGCAACGAAGACCGGGAGCAGACCTTCCTTGAACATCTGGTTGAGTTACGCAGCCGGCTGCTTAAAGGATCAGCGGCGATACTGGTGGTACTGCTGGCGCTGCTGCCCTTTTCGCGCAGACTTTACGAAGCACTCGCGGCCCCGTTGAGCGCACAACTGCCCGCAGGCAGCAGCATGATTGCCATTGATGTGGCTTCGCCCTTTCTTACGCCCTTCAAACTGGCCTTCATGCTGGCGCTGATCCTCTCCATTCCCATCGTGCTCTACCAGAGCTGGGCCTTCGTTGCGCCCGCCCTGTACCGCCATGAGAAGCGCCTGGCCAAACCTTTGTTGTACAGCGCGGTGTTGTTGTTCTATGCCGGCTGCGCTTTTGCCTATTTCCTTGTGTTCCCGCTCATTTTTGGCTTCTTTGCCAACGCAGCACCCGCCGGTGTGGCGGTGATGACCGACATCAGTAAATACCTGGATTTTGTTCTCACGATGTTCCTGGCATTTGGGCTCGCCTTTGAGGTGCCCGTTGCCACCATCATCCTTGTGGCCACAGGCATCTGCACCGTCGATCAGTTAGTTCAGGCGCGAGGATACGTGGTGGTCGGTGCGTTCACGGTCGGCATGTTGCTGACACCACCTGATGTGATCTCGCAAACCCTGCTGGCCGTGCCGATGTGGCTATTGTTCGAAGCGGGTTTGGTGATGGCACGAATCCTGTTGCCGCACCGGGTCAGTGCGGCGCCCGCCGAGCCCGAAACCGAATCCTAGCCAAGTTCAGGAAGTCCTGATTTATTCAGGGATGAAATAGTCCGAGCCTGCAGAGGTTCAGGCCAGTAGCTGACCGTTCTGATTTTCATCATCGCCAGGCAACAGTTCTTTGGGTTCGACAGGCAGGCCGTAGATATCCTTAAAAGACAGATACTGGGTACCCAGTACCACCAGTTGAAACAGCAGCCCACTGAGCATAACCATTACGGCAAACAGCAAAGAAAGGGGGCTGAAGCTGCTGGCCAGCCCCAGCATCAGGAAGAAAAAAATCAGCAGTGGCGCCAACAGCAAACCTATCCCCAAACCCAGAACCAGAAAGGGCTGCCAGTTGCGCACCAGGCCCTGCAAACCCAGCAACAAAGCCTTGGCCATCGGCAGGCCCCGAAACCAGATCAGGGGAATGGCGAGGAAACTGATGGTACCGCTCACACTGACGGCCAGCAAAGCCGACATCAGTACACGAAACATCAACTCCGGGTCGAGCTGAGCTATCGCCTCCACATTGCCCTGCTCGATCTGCTGGAGCAGATCAGCATCAATCTGTGCATCACTGCCACCCATGACCAGAATGGCGGCTAAGGCCGCCACAACGAACATGGCTACACCCAACAACAACAAGCGGCCATTGGCCGGTTTTTGTGTGACGGGCACGAACAGGATGCTGGCAGGCAAGGCACCACCCGTTTCGATGCGGCGAAACGCTTCCAGCAGGCCAGCGGAAAATGCCGGCAGGGCCAGTATCACCAGCATGCCCAGCACGGGCACCTGGGTAAGCCCCAGGATCAGTTGCAGCAGCACCGCCAGGAACAACAATCGAGCAGCTTGAGCACGAATCAAGGCCAGGCTTTGGATCAACCAGGTCAATCCGCGGCCGGCGGGCAGGCGGCGTGACTGATAGATCGGCTTGTCAGTATCATCACTCATCGGTGGCATTCATCGGTAGCAGGCAATTCCTCTGGACGATTTCAAGCCCAATTTCAGGCCCAATTTCAGCTACTGGGCAATAAAGTAAGACCTATTGTAGTATGAACTCCGGTGGCAGGGCCGTTTTGGCTGCCGCAATCTTTTAAGGGGAGCACTTCGATTTTATGCAGAATAATGCCTTACCAACGCCTGTTTCGATGGGCATCATCATCACCTGTACGCTGGTTTTCCTGTTACGGAATATCTCGCCCAGCCTGGCGCTGTGGCCACTGGACAGCGGCTATTTCCAGCCCTGGCAGGTGATCAGCTACGGTTTTCTGCATGGCAGTTTCAATCATTTGTTCTTCAATATGTTTGCGGTATGGATGTTTGGCACCCCACTGGAAAATGCCTGGGGCAGCGTGCGGTTCGCCAATTTCTTTATTGCCTGCGTGCTGGGCGCTGCTGCTGCACAGCTCATCGTGACGATGGTGACTGGCGCCATGTACCCCACCATCGGCGCTTCCGGTGGGGTATTTGGGCTGTTGTTGGCTTACGGAGTGATGTGGCCCAACAACCGCCTGTTCCTGTTGTTCATCCCCGTGCCCATCAAGGCCAAGTGGTTTGTGTTGCTGTACGGTGTTGCCGAACTGTTCTTCGGCATTACCGGCACCATGCCAGGTGTGGCGCATTTTGCCCATCTTGGCGGTATGGTGCTGGGCGCTGCGGTACTGTGGAAATGGGGCTGGCGGCCCGGTATGAGCTGGCAGAGATAAGCCCATGAAGCGCATCACCAAAATCAAAGGGCTGGGGTGGATAGGGTTGCTGGTGCTGGTCTTATTGTGGCGCGAGTATGGCCCGGGATTACCGGTCGATGCCTCAATGGGTGGCGGGGCAATTGCCCAACTCTATGCGCAAAAACAGTCCGACACCATGGTTGAGTTCGAAGCCCGGGTTGATCGCATATTAGCGGACGATACCGAGGATATTCCGCATCAACGTTTCATACTGAAGCTGGATAATGGCCATAGCATATTGATTGCTCACAATCTGGATCTGGCTGAGCGGGTGCCCGTGGATGAGTGGGATCTGGTCAGGGTACGCGGCGAATACGAGTTCAACCCTCAGGGTGGAGTTGTACACTGGACCCATCGCGATCCAGGTTTGGGCATCAAGCACGGCTGGATCGAACACCGTGGAATGCGCTACGAGTGATCCCTCAGCTACTTCGAAATGAAGCAAAACAAAAATGACATTTTCTGTTTTGCGTGCTCTGATAATTCAGCGATGAATTCATCAGAGCTTCCCTGAATCAACTCAGAAATTCCGCATAGAATAAGGATTACCCAGGTAGAAATAGAGAGTGCTATCGGCGTTGTTAGTGCGCCCCCAGGCCAGGAACACCGGCCCAATCGGCGTATCAACCCCGAGGAAAAGGCTACCGGCATAGATCAGGTCGTCCAGGCTGATATCAGACTTCCGATCCCACACATTGCCTGCTTCCAGCGTAATTCCGGCGTAAACCGGCGCCAGCTTCACTTCATTCAAGCGCCGGTAATAAGCCATTGAGGCCAGCCCGTAATGTTGGCCCGCCAATTGCCGGGGGATCAGGCCTGAGATTCGGCCGAAGCCCCCCAGCTCCCACCAGCGTTCCAGTGGAATCTCGTCCTGAAAGCTGTAGCCTCCTTCCAGATTGAATTGCATTGAATTCTTGCCCCTGGCTATTGCGCCGGTATAGTTAACAAAAGCCTGTTCGTAATCGGCCGACGATCCCAAAGACTCTCTTGACCATTTGTATCCCAGGTCGGATCGAAAACCGCTGGTAGGAAACCACAAATTGTCCAGGCTGTCGTGGCGATGTTCGAACACCATTTCACCGATCTCGATATCGCCATTAATCAACTCATCTGAGCCCAGGATCACACGGGCATCACCTTGACCGAACTGATACTCGACCCGCAGTTCATCAGTGGAATTCAGATTGCGCCCCAGCGCAAAAGCCATGGCCGGGCCCTTCAGTTCCACCTGATCGCGTAACTGATCATTAAAAAAGGCGTTCAGAATCCTGCGCGTGTAGTTTATTCGTGGCTGGATGAACCAACGGGCAGAAGGGCTGACAGGCTGGTAAAACCCCAGTTCAAACAGATCTTCCTGCCCTATGGTGATATCGACGCGTAACTCGCCACCCAGGGCATTGAGGGCGTTGCGCGTGTAAGCCGCGCCCAAGGTGTAGTCGCTGTTGCCGGAAAAGTCATCCGACACACGCATGCCAAACTGGAGGTAATTGGGGCCCCAGCGCCGTTTTCGGGCATTGATGGCAACGCCCGTTTTACCGTCTTCGCGCGTTACCAGGTCATAAGTGACAGACTGGAAAATATCTATGCCATAAATTTCATCCAGGCTTTTTTCCAGGCCCTCAAGGTCCAGAGGCTCACCCATCTGCAGGTGCACCCGTGAGCGAATGATTTCATCGTTCAGCACCGAATCGTTGTTGACCTCGATGAAATTGACCACAAAAGGTTTTTCTTCCAGTTGCCGGATATCGATCGTGTCGACATAACGGTTATGACCCGCTATGGACATACCAGCGATTGCTGCCCGTTCTGATTGCACCGAGTCATAGCCGTTCTGCACTATAGATAGTGCATTATCAAAATCCGCTGAGCTGAAATCCGTCAGATCCGGCACAAGCAATACATCCTGTGGGCCCAGTGTGGCCAATTGCTGCTCAACGTTCTTGCGCGTGAGGAAGTTGGTCATCTGCTCGGTAACCGCCAGCACAGAAGTCAGGTTTTCCCTTACCAGCAGCGGCGATGAAATATCGACAGCAATAACCACATCCGCACAAAGCTCCCGCGCCACGCTGATGGGCAGGTTGTTGGCCAAGCCGCCATCCACCAGAATCTGCCCATCGAGTTCGACCGGCGAAAACACGCCAGGTATCGACATGCTGGCCCGCAAGGCAGTCGGTAATGAGCCTTTGGACAAGGCCACCTGCTGGCCGGTAGTCAAGTCGGTGGCAACAGCCCTGAAGGGTATGGGCAACTTGTCAAAATCGGATATATCTTTTGATGCCAGCATGGCCCTATGCAGAATCTGGTCAAGGTGCTGGCCTTCAATGGCGCCAAGGGGTAGTTGGATTTCACCACGGTTCATACCGACCCTATGGGGTATCAGAAAGCTTGAATCGATCTGCTTCTGCCGCATGGTCTGGAACTCACGGGGAGGCCTGTCGGTGAATGCTGCGTCCCAGTCCATATCCCTGACCAGCGCCTCGATCTGTTCTGGTGTATAGCCCGAGGCATATAAGCCACCCACGACAGCACCCATGCTGGTACCGACAACACAATCAATGGGCACCTGCATTTCCTCCAGCGCCTTGAGCACGCCGATGTGGGCAATACCGCGGGCACCACCGCCACTGAGTACCAGGCCCACTTTGGGCCGTTGGTCTTCAGCCTGTTGCGCCATAGTCAAGGTGCTGAACAGCAAGCAGCTCAAAGCACCCAGTCTCAATATCCAGCCCAGCATGGACTTCTCCTTCAACACTTGTCTGGCGCGATTATAGCCACTTAGCTAAACGGCTTAACCCTGCTGATCAGAAGCTGCGCCGGATTGCAGGCATGGAAGTCTGCTGCCAAGCCGCTACAATGCGGGGTATACCCTTTTAAATTACAACAGAGCCATGAGCCACATTCACGCACATCTACACCCGGTAAATGAAGAATTTGCTGCAGGCGCCCTGATCAAGGCCGCCGACTATCAGCGGCTTTATCAGCAATCGATGCTGGACAACGATGCTTTCTGGAAGCAGCAGGCAGAGCGCCTGCACTGGCAACGCTTTCCGCAGAAAATCAGCGATGTCTCCTACGCCAAAGCCGACTTGCATATCCGCTGGTTTGAAGACGGTGTACTCAATGCTTGCTATAACTGCCTGGACCGGCATCTCCACACTCGCGGTGACCAGGCAGCCATCATCTGGGAAGGCGACGATCCCGGCCGTGATCTGAAAATCACCTATCGCCAGCTACACCAGAAAGTTTGCCGCATGGCGAATATCCTGCTGCAACTGGGTGTCAGCAGGGGCGATCGGGTTACCATCTACATGCCCATGATTCCCGAAGCCGCCGTGGCCATGCTGGCCTGCGCCCGTATTGGTGCGGTGCACTCGGTGGTATTCGGTGGCTTTTCGCCTGAAGCTCTGGCGGGACGCATCCTGGATTGCCAGTCCGAATTCATCATTACGGCAGATGAAGGGCTGCGAGGCGGGAAAAAGATTGCCCTCAAAGCGAATGTGGATGAGGCCTGCACCCGCCCGGCAGTCGCGCAAGCTATTCGAGCTGTATTGGTAGTGCGCAATACCGCTGGCAATATCGGCTGGCAACCGGAGCGGGATCATTGGCTGCACGAGCTGGAGCCGGGTGTCAGCGCTGATTGTCCACCTGAAGACATGAACGCCGAAGACCCGCTGTTCATACTTTATACCTCGGGCAGCACCGGCAAACCCAAGGGCGTATTGCATACCACAGGCGGCTATCTGCTATATGCCGCATATACCCATGAAATCGTATTTGACTACCACCCGGGTGATGTTTACTGGTGCACTGCCGATGTGGGCTGGGTCACGGGCCACAGTTACATTGTCTATGGACCATTGGCCAACGGGGCGATTACGCTGATGTTTGAAGGCGTGCCGAATTACCCATCGGCAAGTCGCTTCTGGGAAGTGGTGGATAAACATCAGGTCAACATCTGCTATACCGCCCCCACCGCGATTCGCGCATTGATGCGGGAGGGTGATGAGCCAGTTCTGCGCACTTCACGGGCATCCTTGCGTTTGCTGGGTTCAGTGGGCGAGCCAATCAACCCGGAAGCCTGGGAATGGTACTACCAGGTAGTGGGTGACAGCCGTTGCCCGATTGTTGATACCTGGTGGCAAACCGAAACCGGCGGCATCCTGATCAGCCCGCTGCCCGGCGCCACGGATCTCAAGCCCGGTTCGGCCACCCTGCCCCTGCCCGGCATACAGCCAGCTCTGGTAAATGAAAAAGGTGAAGTTCTGGAAGGTGAAACTGATGGCCTGCTGGTGCTGACCAACAGCTGGCCAGGGCAGATGCGCACCATCTATGGCGATCATCAGCGCTTTATCAAAACCTACTTTTCCACCATACCCGGCTGCTACTTTACCGGTGACGGCGCACGGCGCGATAAAGACGGCTACTACTGGATTACCGGCCGGGTGGATGATGTATTGAATGTTTCAGGCCACCGCTTGGGTACTGCTGAAGTGGAGAGTGCGCTGGTGGCGCATCCCGCCGTGGCAGAGGCCGCGGTAGTGGGCTATCCGCATGACATCAAGGGCGAGGGTATATACGCTTACGTCACACTGGTGCTGGGCACGCAAGCCAACGACGCGCTCATAAAGGAACTCAAGCTCTGGGTGCGGAGGGAAATTGGCGCTATTGCGACTCCCGACGTGCTGCAATGGGCGCCTATGTTACCGAAAACACGGTCCGGCAAGATCATGCGGCGCATACTGCGCAAGATTGCCGCCAATGACTATGAAAATCTGGGCGACGTTTCAACGCTGGCCGACCCGGACGTAGTTCGTCAACTCATCGACAATCGACAGAATCGCCAGTAATAGCTGGCAACAGAATAAGGGAAATACTCATGGGAATACTGGACAATCTGAAGAATGCATTGGGTGGCAAAAAGGATGCCTCGATTGCCGCTGCAAGCAAGGCACCCAGCCAGGTACTGAAGGAAAACGGCATTGATCCCAGCGACCTGAAGTTCGCTTTTGGCTCCGATGGCACAGTCACGGTCAGCGGCCAGGTGCAGCAGGAAGCCGACAAGGCAGGTATCAAAAAGGTTCTGGCGGGCATGCCTGGTATCAAACAGGTCAAACAGGATTTGTGGGTGAAAGGGGTCGCGGC